>JBAYHX010000012.1:0-20002 GCA_041665965.1 Candidatus Latescibacterota bacterium | reverse complement strand
ATAAAAATGAAAATCTTGTTCCTGACTGGGCAGAACCATTCCTTCTCTACGAAACAGATCCGGATGAATATGATTATGGCGACGACTTCAACAACAATCATGTTATTGATGGCCGTGAAAACGATGATAAACCTGATTATCCATATGATAGGGATACGCGTGGATATCACTGGTTTGGTTCATATGGGTCTGATGACGGATTGAAGGTATCTGCTGGTATTATAAATTATTCGCAGATTGCCGGAGGTGGAGAGAATAAAGTAAATTATGGGAAAATCGAATATTCGAAATTTATCCCGTTTTTTGCAACTGTAAATTTCTCAACAACATTAAAGAAATCAAAAGATACAATTCAGGATAATGTATTCAGATTTTCTAGAGATTTGACTACAACTCTCCGTGACTCGTTGATTTATCAATACGATCCATTTTTGATATCGCAAGGAATAATTGCAAATAAGTATTATGATCCTCTTGATTTCAGGGATAGCTATGTCACCACTTCATACTTTGAAACAAAATTATTCCGAATTCCTAATTTGACAATTGATATTAAAGCAAAATATGATCTGAATCATCAAAACGCCAATTATTATCAGGAAAAGAATGATATTATCGACAGGAACCATGTAATCAGAGCTGATTATCGATATTACTTTCATAATTTACTCATAATGCCACAAGTTAAATTTATGACAAGAAAATTAACGAATAATAATGGGTCTGAAGTAACACTTCATGAACAATGTTTCTATCCAATTTTACGTGTTGAATTTCCTCTGACGGTAAACACCACTTTTAAAGCTGGCGCACAGGGATTTCCAGGTTTTAACAGTACAGTAAGAGATCTGGTTAATTCACAGCTTAATTATGATACGAGAGATTATTTATTTATGGTTACGAATCGATCGTTCTATAATGGTTATGATTTTAGTTTAAACATGGGATACCAAATAAACTGGCAGAGTTTAAAGGGGGAAGCACGAAGTAAATATAATATGTCAAGCAGTATTATATTCTTACGTCTTGTTGTTGGTCAGGAACCCGTATCATAAAAAAGTGCGTTGTAATAAAATACGAAAGGTTGTGATAAAAAATGAATATCGGTTATGCCTTTTTAGTGGTGATTGTTGGTATGGCGTACTTTGTATCGGGCGTACCGACACCTGATGAAATGCAAGCAGAGTTTACTGCGGGTCAGAAATTCTATGCTTCGAAAGCTTATGATCAGGCTATAGAAAAATATGATCAGGTTTACAAAATGCAGAGCCGTTTTTTAGATGATAGTAAAGTAATTGCTGAGTATGGAACTATGAAATGCCCTATTAAGGACCTTACGCTTTATCAATCAGGGAATTCATATTTCCAGATGGTAAAGGATGAAAAAGAAAAAGAAAAAACCGCAAAAACTGAAAGCGACAAAGAGAAAGCAAAAAAATTGTCGATTGAGTATGTGCAGAAGGCGAGTGATTTCTTTTATAGGACCCAAAGTTATTCCAAAAATGAGGATTTGCAACAACTAGCTCAAAACAGGGTAATTGAGAGCTGGTATCTGGTTTTTGATTATGAAAGGGTAATCAAAGAGTGTAACATACTCATTGAAAAGTACCCGAACAGCACATATGTCCTCGATGCCATGTATAATATGGGATGGGCGTATTATGATACAAAAAGATACGTTCAGAGTGTTGATGTTTTTACAAAACTTTTGACAAGATTCCCAAGCGGCAATCTTCCCGACCGAGCACTTTTCCAGGTTGGAGAAGCATATTTTGATCAGAAAAAATATAATGATGCTATTCCTTACTACCAGAGACTGGTAGACAAGATGCGCATCAATGAAATGACTGATCAGGAAATACAGAAAATTCAGCGACAGAAACTTGCAGGGCTGGCTGATCAGACTGCCCTTGACCTTGCAGCAAAAGCACAGTTGAAAATTGGTGCAAGTTATGCAGAAATTGGTGATTACAAACAAGCAGAAGCAGCATATAAACGTGTTGCAGTTCTTTTTAAATTTGATAAGAATCTTATTTCGGAAGCTTACAGACGGCTTGCCGATATGTATTTTGCAAAAAATGATTTTGAGTCCACTATAAAGGCCTATCGTGATGGTATTAATGAAGTAAATGACAGAATATTCCAGGCAAAAATGCAGATTGAAATTGCACGGAGATATTTTGACAATAATTATTTTGATAAAGCTTTGACGGAGTATACAAACTATATCAATACCTATAACGATGTGGCATTGCGTGCAGGATTTGATCTTGATAAATCTTTTTATTATCAAGCTCGTTCATATTATGAGTATGGCTCGTTATTGATCCAGAAAAAAGAAAATCAAACGGGCCAGGATAATGTTACATCAGCGGTTAAAACATATGAAAGAGTTTTAAAGGATTATCCGGATACTGATTTAAAGGTGGTCGTTTACTATAATCTTGGCTTGGCATATCAGAAAGTTGGAACTACCGAGTTTTTGCAGAAAGCCATAAATCAATATGACTTATTACTGAAAGAATTCCCAGAAACTCCATATCGTCTAGGATGTTATTATCAGACTGCGGTCGCGTTGCAGGAAATGAAGAAATACGATGAAGCGATTGCGCTTTATGATAAGATTATCAAAGAATTTCCAGATGATAAAAGTATTTATAATGCCTGGTTCCAGATGGCGCGTTGTTATAAAGATAACGGGAAAGAAAATGAAGCGATTGAACCTTTCTTGAAAGTATCGCGTGTTAACAAAACTCTCTTTACTACCGCACGTCTTTTTGCCGCGCAAACTATGATTAAAGCAACAAAATATCAGGAAGCTGTCACTATGATGATTGACGCAGTGTCTGATACCAGCGCAATTGACGGGAATTATCGACTTTCTCAGCTATACATTATGATGGGGAGCGCTTGTAGAAGTATTGCGGAAACAACAAAAGATGATAAAAAACTTGAAGAAGCTATAACTTATTATAATAAAGCATATGAACTCAATGTGCCAGAAACTCATGAAACTGCTTCTGTCTACCGTGCAACTGTATATATTGATTTAAATCAATTTGCACGTGCAGAATCGGATTTAAAAGAGTTGATGAATAGTACAGATCCGAATATTAAACGAAACGCTCAGATGCGTCTGGCAATGATAAGTGTAAAACAGAAAAAGAGCGCCCAGGCAATTGAAACGTATCTTGGGTTGTATAATTCGACACAGGATCCAATTGAAAAATTAGGTTTTTTACGGAACTTGATGCAGATAAGTTTTCAAGCCCAAGATGTGGCAAATCTAACAAAATTTGCCGATATGATGATAGACTCCGATACTGCTGAAGGGAAAAAGCCGGAGAACTCAGAATTTTATTATAAGGAAGAAGCATATTATTATTTAGGTGATTTTGCAGAGAAGCAGGGTGATTTTAAAAAAGCTGTTGCATACTATCTTGCTGGATATAAAAAATTCCCCAATTCTTATTTTTCAAGCGATATGTTGCTCAAAGTTGGTGTGATTTATCTTTCCAAATTGAATAATGAAAGTGATGCCCTTGATACTTCTGCTGAATATTTCAGTCAATATATCAAGGCATTTCCGAATGGCGCACAAGCTGAGATGGCTCATTACTATCTCGGATTCTGTTATTATAATGGGCGCAGATTTACTGATGCCATGAATACTTTCAGATCTTTTTATGAGAAGTATCCATCATCGGAATTCACACCGGAAGCTGTATTTTACTATGCGGATTGTAATTACAATATGGGTAACTACGAAGAATCTATAAAAGGATTTAATACGGTAATTACAAAATATCCGAATCATGAAAAGGCAGAAGAAGCATATTTCACAAAGGCGTGGGCACTTTTGGACCTTCAGAGAGAAGATGAAGGTATGACTACTCTCAAGCAACTGGTCGATAAATACCCGAAGAGTAAATTTGCCCCTCAGTCGCTTTTCAGTGTTGCTGATTCGTATTATAATGCCCAAAAATACGAAGATGCTTTGATTGCTTATCAGGAAGTATTAAAGAGATTTCCTGATAGTGATGTTGCAAAAAAAATCCCAGAAACAATAGCTGAACTCAAAGAGACCATTGCATATGTTGAATATGAGAAAGCATACGAATTTTTCGCAAAAGCTCGTGAAGGCAAGAGTGATCCGAACGCGACCTTGAGTTTGTACCGTCAAGCTGCTGCTGGTTTTGAAATTGTAGTTACAAAATATCCTGGAACCGAAAGCGAAACCGGATCATTATCGAATATGGGGATAGCTTATGAGGAACTAGGAGAATGGCAGAAAGCTGCAAATGCATTTGATAAAGTCATGAAAAAATTTGAGGCATCTGGTTCTGTTTCTCAGGAAGCATTCACATTTGCTAAAGCGCATAAAGATTATATAGTTGCAAACAAGTTATAAACTCGATATAAAGAGGGAGGCAAAATTGAGTATGTTAAAAGCAGTTGCAATTACCTGGTTATCTGTGCTCCTTTTCTTTAGTAGCATGGGAGTTACGTTTGCGCAAAATGAAAGTAGCTTTGTGCGTGCCGCGACAGTTTCAAAAAGGGAAGCAGTTGTTCTTTCTGTTCTTTTTCCTGGACTCGGTCAAATGACTGTCGGTCAAAAAGTTAAAGGAGTATCTTTCTTTCTCGCCGGAGTAGCATCGTTAGCTGTTTTTGTTAATTCCAATGAAGACTACAAGACAAAATTGGATACGTATAACCGTGACAAAACTATTCTTTCCGACATGGCAACTGCAGGAAGAAAGAATTATGAAGACGCTTTAAAATCGTATTCAAATCTAGAGAAACAAAATAATACACTGGACGATTTACATTCGACAAGAAATGCTGCTTTAGTTTGTGCAGCTGTTGTATATGCTTATAATATTTTCGATGTTCTATTCTTTACTCCGTCTTCAAACGAAAGTCAAAAATCTGAAATAAGAAAAAATGTTATAGTAGAATCAGCTCTGGTTGACAGGAAACCAGGCATACTTGTATCAACAAGATTTTAGGAAAAGGAGATAAATCAGTGAAAAAGATATTTTTATTCCTGGCAACATCGCTGATAATTACTATTGCTTTTGGCTGTAGTAAGGATAATGTAGCTCCATCATTCAGTAAGTTTAATCAAACAAAGAAACCGGTTAATTTGGTAGCTACATTTTTCAAAAATTCAGTAGCTAAAACTGATTCCATTCGGTTAACATGGGATATGCAGGATACAACTTCGGTAACAAATTATCTCGTATCCTGGTCAGATTCAAGTGATTTCGATTATGGTAATGTCAGGCAAGCATATATTAATAATTTGAATACTACTTATACGCTTCAAACGACGAATGTTTTAAAAAGCATGGGTTATACTACAGTACCCGATACTTTATTGCATATAGTATATTTTACTGTATCAGCTTTATATAACAACGCTGATTTAGTTAACTTTGCTGGGCCGAGGGCGGTTATAGACACCGCTACCGTTAATTGGAAATAACATAATATTTTATGAAGTAAAAAAAATTTTGAAAGGAGATGGGGTAAAATGATTGAGATCTTTAAAGCCGGCGGTATTACTATGTGGCCTCTTCTTGCAACAGCGCTAACGGGTTTGGCAGTAATATTTGAAAGAACAATTACACTTCATCGTTTACCCAGCGCAAAAAGTTGTGAAAAACAATTAAAAGACATCGAAGCTGAGTTTGACAGAACTGGTTTGGAAGGAACTGCAAAAAAGGTAGCAAAGGGTAAAGGTGTGATGAATTATGTTTTTGCACGCCTTCTTAAAAGATTTGATACACTGGCCGGAGAAAAGCGTGACCTTCTGGAACGTCGGATAGCGGCAGGTGCAAATGTTGTTGCGGTTGATCCGGTTACAAAATTCCTTGCTGATAAAAGCGATATGGATGAATTCCGAGAAGAACTATTAATTACAATTGATGAATCTGTTAAAGGATATGTTGGAAAATACCTTCCGGCTCTCGCAACAGTTGGGAGTATTGCAACACTTATGGGATTGTTGGGAACTATTACTGGAATGATTTCAGCATTCAATTCGATAGCGTCATCAGGTACTGGTGATCCAAAGGTGGTTGCAGGAGGTATTTCAGAAGCTCTGATTACAACAGCAACGGGATTGTTTATCGCTATTCCTGCTGTGGTAGGATATCGGTATCTTGCTGGAAAGGCAGATTCAGCACGTAGTGGTCTTGAATTGTATGCGATATCATTCGCCAACACATTACTTGCTCAATTAGAGAAAGTAAAATAAATTTCATTGAGGGCGATGTTATATGATTATTAAAAGAAAAAATGTTGATGGTATAGTTATGGCAGAAGCGGAAATGGACATGACGCCCATGACCGATTGTATTTTTCTTCTATTGATATTTTTTATGGTTACAACAGCCTTCATTGATATTAGAGGTCTGGTGGTTGATTTGCCTACTTCCGCAGATCAGCAGGAAGAGCAGCAGAAAAAGAAAGATGTTAATGTAACAATTTCTGCTGAAGGGAATTATACGGTTTCGGGTTCTCCTGTTCCAGCGGAAGCTTTGGCCAGCGCTATAAAAGGCGCTATGGAAACGAACAATAACAAGAATGTTATTTTCCAGGGTGATCCGCAGGCTCCACATGGCGCCATAGTGTATGCGATGGATGTAGCAAAAGGTCAGGGTGCGGAAGCTATGGCATTTTCAGTAGAACAACAGGCTTCAGGTGCAGGGAATTGACCTAATTATTTTTTGCGGAGAAATAAATGCCAAATAAAAGAAAAGATGAGCCTAGGCTGGAGCCGGCAATGGATATGACACCGATGATTGACTGCGTGTTTCTGTTGCTGATATTTTTTATGGTTACAACGGTTTTTAAAAATCCGGCACAGCTAAAGATGACTCTACCAGATGCATATTTTCCTACTAAGCTTGATTCAAAACAGATTACTATTGAGCTTGATGCGGAGGGAACTATAGCTATCGCTGGTAAACAGGCGACAATTGATCAATTTGATTCATATCTGGTGAATGAAAAACAGAAATCCGGAACGAAATCAGTTGTCATCAGAGCTGACAAAGCTGCTAAGCACGGCGATGTATTAAGATTGATGCGTTTGGCAAAAGGAGTCGGAATAGAAACAATTGCTTTATCAGCAGACAATAAAGGCGTTGATACTGATACGGGACCAATAACAGCGTTCGATAGAGCAAAGGCAAAAAGAAATAAGAAATAATAAAACAAAAGAATTGTTAACCTAAAGGACAGGTGATTTTTAAATGCAGGAACAAGGCAAATCAAGATATATTGGATTTTCCGATGTCATTGACATGGAAAAACTGGAGAAAGAGACACAAAGGCTTTTCTATCTTGGTCTTATGTTGTCAGTGTCCATGTTTGCTGCATCCGCCTCGTTTTTCATGTTCAAGAAAACGGAGGTTAAAGTGGTAAAACCTCCGTCTATGGAATTGGTGATCCGTCGACCGCGCATGACCAAATCTTTTGAGTTCAAAAAGAAACGAGTGGCTCAGCGTATATTGCAGAAAAGAGAGATTGAACAGCGTAAACCTACTGCAAATATTCAAACAAAATCAATTAATACATCAGATTTAATGGGAACAGTTGCTTCGTTTGATTACGCGCAGGAAATGAAGACTGATATGAAGCAGGAAGTATTTGTTCCAATGGAAATTAATATTGCGATGTCCGCTGCTCGTGAACCGGAAAAATTAATCTCTATGAAAGAGGAGATGATATCGCTTGAAGACCTTGACACCGGCCAATACAAAGCTATGGTTATTCAAGATCCGAACAATAAGCAGAGTATAAAAGGGTTTGTATACATTGCAACTGCTTGGGGTGCACAGCTTAAACCACCAGACAAATTGAAGCGTTCTGTAATTAATCTGGTTGAAGCAGTCAATCGTTATACAAACATCAATGCAAAGGTTGATAATCACCTTTATTTGGATTCACGGAAAATTTATGAGACACCGTTTGTTTATATTACCGCAGATGAGGCTTTCCAGTTGACGGATATCGAGAAGAAAGTATTCGGTGACTATTTGAGAAAGGGTGGTTTTGCGGTAGTAGATAACGGTACTCCAACATATGAATTTGGTCAGGCTGAAGCATCGCTTCGTCAAATGTTGGTTGATGCATTGGGGAGTGATTGTAAATTCCTGCCTATACCCAATGATCACCCACTTTATCATTGCTTCAACGATTTCAATGATGGACCACCGCAGGGATCGGAAATGTCTGCATTGGTGTCTGCTTCGACCGGAACTGGACAGGATGCATATTTAGTTAATGCCGTTACAATGTCCAAACCTGTGTTGTATCTTGAAGGGATTACTATCGATAACCGCCTGGTAGCGATTTATTCAGACAAGGGATATGCAATTAACTGGTCCGCAATGACTAATAACGACCCTCAGCTAAAAATGGGAGTTAACATGGTTGTGTTTGCACTAACCCAGGCTGGCGGAATATCCCAACAGAAAATGGACTTTTTTACCGCTGTACAGTAACGTTTTTAAAAGAAAAAATAAAATATCATTGAGAAGGTGGAAATAAAAGTGTATTTATGTATTAATGATATGTTTTTATATTTGCTTGTAAAAGGAAGTTGTTTTCTCTATCCTCCGTAAAAATAATATAGTCCTTATCTGGTACCTGATATTAATACTAGTATGTTGAAATCTGTAAATGTAGATCGGGAAAATAGGATAATAACAGCATTTAATAGGGCCAGAGGGAACAAAAGAAATATAATAAAATATTAACTTAAGGATAGGTGATTTTCAATGCTGGAGCAGGCAAAATCAAAGTTTATCGGGTTTTCAGATGTCATTGACATGGATAAACTGGAAAAAGAAACACAGAGGCTTTTTTATCTGGGTCTTCTATTATCAGTTTCTATGTTTGCTGCATCCGCCTCGTTTTTCATGTTCAAGAAAACGGAAGTTAAAGTTGTAAAACCACCGTCTATGGAATTGGTGATTCGTCGACCGCGTATGACAAAAGCATTTGAATTCAAGAAGAAGCGAGTGGCGCAGCGTATATTACAGAAGAGAGATATCGAGCAGCGTAAACCTACTGCAAATATTCAGACTAAATCCATTAATACTACGGATTTAATGGGGACAGTAGCTTCATTCGATTATGCACAGGAAATGAAGACTGATGTGAAGCAGGAAGTATTTGTGCCAATGGAGGTAAATATTCCTATGGCCGCCGCTCGTGAACCGGAAAAACTAATCTCGATGAAGGAGGAGATGATCTCGCTTGAGGACCTTGACACCGGCCAATACAAAGCAATGGTGATTCAAGACCCGAACAATAAGCAGAGCATTAAGGGATTTGTCTATATTGCAACTGCATGGGGTGCACAGCTCAAACCACCAGACAGTCTAAAGCGTGCAGTAATTAATCTGGTTGAAGCGGTGAACCGATATACAAACATCAATGCAAAAGTTGATAACCACCTTTTCCTTGATTCACGTAAAATTTATGAAACACCGTTTGTTTATATTACAGCCGATGAGGCTTTTCAATTGACAGATATTGAAAGGAAGGTATTTGGGGATTATTTAAGAAAAGGCGGTTTTGCAGTAATCGATAATGGTACTCCATCCTTTGAGTATGGCCAGGCTGAAGCATCACTTCGTCAAATGTTGGTTGATGCTTTGGGGGCTGATTGTAAATTCCTGCCCATACCAAATGATCACCCGCTTTACCATTGTTTTAATGATTTCAATGATGGTCCGCCCCAGGGTTCGGAAATGGCAGGAATGGTTGCTGCAGCTTCACATGATACAGGGTCGAATGATTTGATGTACGTACGAAGCCTTACCATGTCCAAGCCGGTTTTATTTCTTGAGGGGATCACTATAGACAATCGCATGGTAGCGATTTATTCAGACAAGGGTTATGCAATAAAGTGGTCACAGATGACAAATAACGATGCACAGCTTAAAATGGGGGTAAACATGGTTGTGTTTGCGCTCACACAGGCTGGCGGAATTTCCCAACAGAAAATGGACATCTTCACTGCTGTCCAGTAAAACATGCTAAAAAGACTAAAATCCATAAACTGTTAATCAGAAGGTGGAATTGGAAATGTCCTTACGTGTCAGAAAGAAAATAATCATTTCCGGTATTCTTGTTTTATCGCTGCTTGTAATAGGCAGTTGTTTCCTGTATCCTCCAGAAATCAGATATAGTAGCTATCTGTCACCAAATCTGAGTGATAAAGACCCTTTGAAATCTATTGATAAGGATACAGGATCTCTTATTTATGATTTGGGTGGTTCG
This sequence comes from Candidatus Latescibacterota bacterium, assembly GCA_041665965.1. Taxonomy (GTDB): domain Bacteria; phylum Latescibacterota; class Latescibacteria; order Latescibacterales; family Latescibacteraceae; genus JAUYCD01. The sequence goes on along the minus strand of JBAYHX010000012.1, from coordinate 9,700 downwards.
AATATTTCGGTCAGATATGTTAAAGAACCTGAATTAAATGCGCTCTTTCCCGAAGAGTCCAAAAATGGTGAGTATTCAACAAATCCATTCACGTATGGAAACTGGATTGATCCCAATATTGGATACACGCCAAACAGATTTACTGTGTTTAATGTTACGATAACAAACAGAACATTTCCTAAAATGCGATTGGATCCGACAACTGCTATTATTACTACCGATACAGGTGAAGTATTCCATTCATATACCGTTAATATTGCTTCTGCAAAGTTTGGGAAATGTTTTGAAGAGTATTATCGCAGACTGCTTGGTCAGTCAGGAAATGAGTTCTACCGCTACGAAATGCGTCTTGGTATGGTTCGTGGTAAAAGCTATGGATTGGATGAGACAATCTTCCGTGGAGACAGTTACAGCGGTTTGTTAACTTTTGATCCATTGCCGCCCGAAGTAAAAAGAGGGACACTTATCCTGAACGATGTCGTATTCAGATTCGATGCATTTAACCGTCCTGCAGATTCAAAAACTATATCAATTAATTTCGATAGGAATATCGATAAGATCGAAGTTACAAGAGAAATGCGGATGAAGGAACTTGAACGTGAAAAAGTCAGAGTGAAATTGACTGATCCGTCTCAATTGGTAAATGCTCGTATTAATGACGCTGCCAGAAACAACCGTGCTATTAACCAGGCAATACAGGCAAGTCAGCCTCAGATGGGAAAGTGTTTCCTGGAAAGGTATCGCAGAGGTCAGGTAAACCCTGGCAGAATGAGTGTTTCTTTCACGATTGAACCAAGTGGAATCGTATCGAAACAAAACGTTGTTGAAGTGACGGGCATAAATAGTGAGTCTTTCATGAACTGCGTTCTTGACGTTATTAAGAATATGAAATTCGATAAGATCGCGGATATGCCTACCACAGGAACTGATCTTGTAAAAGGCCCGGCTCTTCCGGTTAATGTATTATATCCGCTCGACTTCACTATCTATGTAGAAGAGACAAAGTAACAAATAACGTAAAATAGGACAGTGCCTTTTCCATTGAGAGAGGGGAGTGCGTAACTTCCCTCTCTTTTTTGTGTGACGGGCAATGACATGGTTCTAAGGGGTGAAAGTCCCTGACAGGCCGTGATAGACGGAACTGTTAGCTGAAGGCAAGGGCGTCGCTGTGAGGCTGGGTCTGAAGGAAGCCGAAGGCATAATACGGACTCGACGAACAGAAACCGGATACTATGCCGGTGCGGCGGGGTAATCCGGCTATAGACGGAGACACCCGATAACTATCCGGACACGCATACAGGTAAATCCGGAGAGAGCCGGGGGAAAGAATCATGTCTTACCCTGGGAGGTCTCTCCACCTGTCGTCGCGATGACGACTACGGCTGAGGCAAACGTCGCGGGAAGGGCGGTGAGAAGTCAGCAGAGGCCATTGTAGGCATTTTGAATTCGATGCCGAAGGGCTCCTCTGTTGTAAGGTATGTAGGGGATACTCGACAAATGTGGAGCAGTAATAATGACATTATCTACCTGTAAAGGAAGTAATGCGCCACGGTACATGCAGTGACGGCGGAACCGAAACTTCAGTAAACGAGGAGTTGCAAGTATTTGCGTCGTTGAACACTGCTACAATAACACTAACGGCTCAGCCGACTGAGGAAACCGCCGCGATACGGAGTACGTACGTCCGGTAGTGTGAGAGGGGGAAACCGCGAGGAATCCGCCTACTCGCTTCATGTACATGAATGTTTAAAGAGAGTTTTTAAATTGTATTTTTTGGGAAATGGAAGAATTTTATCGACTATTTCATAAGTTACAAACGCTGATCATCAGAAATGATTACCAGATGTGTGATAGAGGATAAATAGGACAAGTAGCTACCCTTATTAAGTGGTTGAAGAATGCAGGGGGCAAAATAACCTGTTCAGCATATTAATCCACGTTTCATTGCATAATGATAGAAACGTTGAATATAAATAATGCTTTTAGCTGGAGGCATTATAAGAATTCCAAAATGTCATTGCATTGAAAGGATTTATTAAGTATATTTAAAATCTGTATTATATTCATTATGTTGTTTGTTATGAGGCACATATGTTTAATGAATTGACAGATAAGCTTGAGCACATATTTAAAAATTTGCGCGGTCAAGGTAAGCTGACCGAAGCAAATATACGTGATGCATTACGAGACATCAGACGCTCGCTTCTTGAGGCAGATGTTAATTATAAAGTTGCTAAAAAGTTTATTTTACATATAGAAGAAAAAGCTCTCGGCACCGATGTTCTCGCAAGTATCACACCAGGCCAGATGATCGTAAAAATAGTTCATGATGAACTCGTTGAATTGCTTGGCGGAAAGATATTTGATTTCCAGATAAAAAGCTCTCCAGAAATTATAATGATTTGCGGTTTACAAGGATCGGGAAAAACAACTTCTGCAGCAAAATTAGCACATCATTTGAGAAAACTTGGAAAAAGACCTTTCCTTGTAAGTGTCGATTTATACAGGCCGGCAGCAGTTGAACAATTACGAATTCTTGCAGAAAATGAAAATATTGCTTTTTATAATCCCGGAAATGAAAAAGATCCTGAAAAAATTGTTACGGCAGCTTTAGATACACTACGGGGAAATAATACTGATGTTTTAATCGTTGATACTGCCGGCAGGCTTCATATCGATGATTCAATGATGGATGAACTGAGACGTATAAAGAACCTGATAAACCCGCATCATGTGCTTTTTGTCGCAGATGGAATGACAGGGCAGGATGCGGTAAATGCTGTCGAAGGTTTTTTGAAATACATCGAAATTGATGGCGTGATTCTGACAAAGATGGATGGAGATTCACGGGGCGGTGCAGCGCTCTCTTTGAGGGAGGTTACAGGAAAACCGATTCTGTTTGTAGGAACAGGCGAACGGATACCTTTTTTTGAGCCTTTTTATCCTGAAAGATTTGCATCTCGCATTCTTGGAATGGGCGACATCGTATCTTTCGTGGAAAAAGCCCAGGAGGTGATTGACGAGAAAGAAGCAAGAAAAATGCAGGAAAAATTTCAGACAAAGGGTATGACATTGTCTGATTTTCTCGATCAAATTCGCCAAATTCAGAAAATGGGACCGATAGATCAACTTCTCGGAATGATTCCGGGAATGGGAAAAGCGATAAAAGGTATTGATTTAAAAGGCAATGAGATGAAAAGAATTGAGGCAATTATTCTTTCTATGACAAGAGAAGAAAGAGAAAAACCGGTCATTATCGATGGTTCACGTCGGAGAAGAATAGCGACGGGTTCAGGTACAACTGTCAATGAAGTCAACGGCCTTCTGAAACAGTTTACCGCAATGCAGAAAATGATGAAAAAAATGTCTCATTTCGGGGGAATGAAATCCTTGAGAGGAATGAAATTGCCTTATGGTTCGATGTGAAACAATTATTAATAATCATCATATATACTATACTTATAAAGGAAAGTGAACAGGAGGTTTAAGAGTGGCAGTTCGATTGAGAATGCGCAGAATGGGTTCGCACAAACGGCCTTTTTACCGGTTGGTTGCGGCTGATACACGGTATCAGCGTGATGGAAGATTCCTTGAAATTCTTGGTTATTACGATCCGAAACAAGACCCGTATGTATTCAAGGTGGACAAGGATAAGGTAATGGCATGGCTTCAGCAGGGCGCTCTTATGTCCCCGACCGCGGAAGGCCTCCTGCGGAAAGAGGGAATTTTGCAGACCTTTCAGCAGGATAAAGCGACCGCAAAAAAATCAAAGAAGAGTGCGCCAGTGGCAGGTGAAAGTGTCGAGAACACGCAATAATATTGTAAAAAACTGCCAGGGGAAATCGCTGACTATAGGGCGTGTAATAAAATCCCTGGGCCTGCGGGGGGAATTATGGGTTGAACCATACTCTGATGACTCATCCCGATATGAGAAATTAATATCAGTGATTCTGGAGAAGCCCGATGGTGCTTTGTTGCCATTCGAGGTGGAAGAGGCGAGAATACAAAAAGGTTTGGTTGTTCTAAAGCTTTCTGGAGTTGATGACCGAACGGACGCAGACCGGCTACGTGGTTCCTTTGTCACTATAGGAATGGAGCAAATTCAGGATCTCGATCAAGACAGTTATTATATCTTTGAACTGCAGGGTATGGAAGTCTTTGATGCAAAGGGTGTTTATATCGGGAAAGTCACTCAGGTTGATGACTACCCTTCGGGCGCTATTTTGGTAATCAAATCAGAAACAGAGGAAATTCTCCTTCCGGCTATAAAAGAGTTCATTGTCACCGTCGATACAGAAAATCGGCGTTTGACCGTACAATTACCGGAAGGTTTGCCTTCATATCCAATAAAAGGCATGGGCTGAAATGAACAGCCTTACTATTGATGTTTTGACCATTTTTCCTGAAATGTTCGAAAGTTTTCTCAAATTCGGGATACTGAAAAGAGCGGTCGAAAACGGCCTGATACATATTCGTCTGATCAACATCCGTGATTCCGCTTCTGACCGTCATGGGACTGTGGACGATACGCCTTACGGCGGCGGCGCCGGGATGGTAATGAAAGCTGATGTACTTGCCGCAAGCCTGAAAACTGTCGAATGCTTCAGGCATGGAACGCAAGTTCCGGTGATCTGTTTAACTCCTCAGGGGAGACGTTTCGATCAGAGGAAAGCCAACCAATTGAGCATGGCGGGTGAATTTATTCTGATCTGCGGCAGATATCGGGCTATAGACGAACGTTTTGTCGAGAAGTACGTTACAGAAGAATTAAGTATCGGAGATTATGTCCTTTCTGGCGGTGAAGTTGCAGCGATGACAGTGATCGATGCGGTCACCCGGTTAGTTCCCGGAGTGATGCAGGATTTTGAGAGCGGAATGGAAGATTCCTTTCAGGACGGACTTTTGGATTGTTCATGGTATACCAGGCCTGAGGTTTTTGAAAATCTGAAAGTACCGGAAGTGCTCCTGAGCGGGAATCATGCCCTGATAAAAAAATGGCGTCAGGAGGAATCGCTGAAAAATACAAAAATCAAAAGGCCTGATCTATTGGAAAACATAAAAGAAAACCATTAAATAGCAATGAGGATAACGACGAGAGGTTTGACATGAACGTTATTGAATCAATTATCAGTCAGCAGTTGAGAAAAGATCACCCCGATTTCGGGCCGGGGGATAATATTGATGTACAGGTACGGGTTATCGAAGGCGACAAAGAGAGAGTGCAGGTTTTTACAGGAACAGTAATTCAAAGACGGGGAGCGGGAGCCTCCGAAACCTTTACCGTGCGCAAAGTATCGGCTGGTGTGGGAGTGGAAAGGATTTTCCCCTTGAATTCCCCAATGATTGCGGCTATAAAGAAAAACCATTCTACCAAGGTGAGACGCGCCAAGCTGTTTTATCTCCGGAAGCTCAGTGGTAAAGCTGCAAGGCTTAAAAGAGATTACTGATCATCCATATTTAAAAATGTGACTGGGAATTTCCAGAAATATATGACCTGGTGGTTTCTGCTTGATACGCTTACTATTTATTAATAATTAAGATGCGATAATTAGTTAACGGTTGTCGTTTTTGAATATTGTCCTTGACACAGTGATATTGCATAGGGTATTTTTGAGTCTGTTTTTGTTAACAAGACTTATTCCGATTTCTTATTATAAAATCTGGAGCAATAATGGCCGGTTCTTTTCAAGGCGGCGTTCATCCGGATGATGCAAAAGCATTAAGCAAAACCTGTGAAACTATCACCTTACCTCTTCCTCAGGAAATTGTTCTTCCTGTACGGCAGCATATTGGTGCACCTGCTAAAGTCATTGTTGAAAAAGACCAGCAGGTAAAAAAGGGACAGATGGTCGCCGAACCCGGCGGATTTGTATCCTCTCCGGTACATGCCTCTCTATCGGGTATTGTGAAAGCAGTGGAACCGAGGCTTACTCCTCTCGGAACCAAGGTTCTCAGCGTTGTTATTGAAAGCGATGGTTTGGACGAATGGGCGGAAGGTCTGAACTCCCCGCGTGATTTTTCCGATTTATCCCCCGAACAACTCCGTACTATTGTGCGTGACAGCGGGCTTGTGGGAATGGGTGGCGCTGCCTTTCCCACCCATGTCAAACTATCTCCTCCTGCCGGCAAACCTATCGATACAGTGATTATCAATGGCGTAGAGTGTGAGCCCTATGCGACCTGTGATCATCGTCTGATGCTCGAACATCCCGAATCGATTGTCGGGGGTTTGAAAATTATCATGAAAATATTAGGCTGCTCTCGCGGATTTGTTGGAATTGAACGGAACAAGCCTGATGCCATCAAGGTTATGAAGGAAGCTGTAAAAGGTATCCCGGGTGTAAAAGTTGTTGATTTGAAAGTAAAATATCCCCAGGGGGGTGAAAAACAACTTATTTACGCGATTACCAAACGCAAGGTTCCTGCCGGCGGTCTTCCTATGGATGTCGGATGTGTGGTGCAGAATGTCGGTACTGCCGCCGCGATTCACGATGCAGTTTCTCTCGGTCGTCCTCTTATCCAGCGTATTGTTACAGTTACCGGCAACGGTGTCGTAAAACCGATAAATGTCCTTGCCCGGCTCGGCGATTCCTTCGCACGGCTTATTGAATTTGCCGGGGGATACACGGAGAATGCCAAAAAGCTCATTATGGGCGGTCCGATGATGGGAATTGCTCAATTTACCGATGAGGTTCCTGTGGTCAAGGGGACTTCCTGTATCCTTGTCCTTGAAGAGGAAAAAGCCTTGGAAGAACAACCGTGTATTTCCTGCGCACGGTGCGTGGATGTCTGCGCCATGAAGTTACTCCCTACCACCATGGCAGCTATGGTCGAACTGGAACGCTGGGATGATTTGAAACGCTACGGTGCTATGGATTGCATCGAATGCGGCTCCTGCACCTATATTTGTCCGTCAAAGCGCCGTATTGTTGAAAAAATCAAGTTTGGAAAATTCCGGCTTAATCAAATAAAGGCTCGGGAAGAAGCTCTGAAACGTGCCGCCGAAGAGAAGGCAGGAGCGGTAAAACCTTAGTAATTTTCTGGAGCTGAGATAAAATGGCTCGAATGTTTGAAGTCAGCGCATCACCGCATTTTCGGGACAGAACCGATATATCGGTAATTATGTATTCGGTGGTGGCTGCGCTTATGCCTGCTGTCTTCGGCGCAGTTTATTTCTTTGGAATAAGGGCGCTCTGGATCATCGCGCTTACTGTTCTCACCTGCGTTGTTACCGAGGGACTAATTCAGAAGCTGCTCGGCAAACCGGTGACTGTAAAAGATGGCAGCGCGGTTGTTACAGGCATTCTTCTGGCTTTCAATCTGCCCTCAGGAATTTCCTGGTGGATTCCTGTGCTGGGCGGGGTATTCGCCATCGGAGTGGCGAAAATGACTTTTGGCGGCCTGGGATATAATCCGATGAATCCGGCTCTTCTCGGAAGGATATTTCTGCTTGTCAGCTTTCCTGTCCAGATGACCACAACCTGGCAGGCTCCGACCGGATTCCCTGGAATTGATGCCCGGACGGCTGCTACTCCTCTGAATATTCTCAAGGAAAATTCTTCGATTCTGCACAATCAGAACCTGTATTCCATAGATGCCGTGAATGCGGCGATGTCAAAAGTGGCTGATCTGAATACATCGCTGATGGACATGTTTATCGGAAACAGGTCGGGCTGCATAGGTGAAACCTCGGTGTTGCTTCTCCTTATAGGCGCGGCGTATCTCATGTATAAGCGCTATATCGGATGGAAAATTCCCTTTACCTATATTGCCACCGTTGGAGTGCTCAGCTGGATATTTGGCGGGTATAATGGCCTGTTTGCCGGTCCCTGGCTCATTCATGTATTTTCCGGGGGGCTTATCCTTGGAGCATTCTTCATGGCCACCGATATGGTAACGAGTCCAATAACATTTCAGGGAAGAATCATTTATGGTATCGGTTGCGGCATTATTACCGTGATTATAAGGCTTATCGGCGGCTACCCGGAAGGTGTAGCCTTCTCCATCCTGCTCATGAATCTCACTGTGCCGCTTCTGGACCGTTTATCGAAACCCAGGGTTTTTGGAAAGGTGGCCAGCCGTGCGTGATATAATAAAACTCGGCATTATCCTCATGGCCTATTCCCTTGCGGCTGGAGCCGCTCTCGGATTTGTTAATCTGAAAACAAAACCGGTTATTACAACGAACAAAGAGGCTGCTGAAAACAACGCCCGTCTGGAAGTTCTTCCGGGAATGAACGGGGGATTTGATGAAAAAAAGGCAATGAATGTTGACGGAAGAGAATTTCGCTTGTGGATCGGGTATAAGGATGGCGCGAAGAAAGAACCGGGCGGATATGTGTTCATAGCCAGGGGCAAAGGATATTCTTCTGTTATTGAAACCATGGTCGGTGTTGGAATAGATGGAAAAATAACCGGCGATAAGATTCTCGCACAGCAGGAAACACCGGGATTGGGAACAAAAGTACTTGAAGGCCGTGCTAACGAAAACGATCCCCTCTGGTTTACCAAACAATTCCTCGGTAAATCCGCAGAGGATAATCTCAAGGTGAAAAAAGACGGCGGCAGCATCGATGCTGTTACCGGTGCTACTGTGACTCCGCGTGCTATCACGAATTCGATCAACAAGGGTCTGGTCAAACTGAAAGAAACCGTTGGGGGAAAATCGTGAGCGTATTCAGCGAATTTACAAAGGGCCTGTATCGTGAGAACCCCACATTTAGAATAGTTCTGGGGCTTTGCCCTGTTCTGGCGGTGACCACTTCGGTGAAAAACGGCATCGGGATGGGTATAGCCACCACGATGGTACTGGTTTGCTCGAATTTTATCGTTTCCCTTATGCGGAAGCTGATTCCGAACAATATCCGTATCCCGGTTTTCATCGTAATTGCCGCAACGTTTGTCTGCATTGTGGAAATGCTTATGCAGGCATATTCGCCTGATCTCTATAAGGCACTCGGGATTTTTGTTCCGCTCATTGTTGTGAACTGTATTATTCTTGGGAGAGCGGAGGCCTTTGCCGCCAAGAATACAGTGCTGAATTCTGTTGCTGATGGTGTGGGAATGGGGCTGGGATTTACCATTAATCTCATTATTGTTTCGGCGATAAGAGAAATAATTGGGAACGGCTCTTTTTACGGGATGTCAATTTTACCTTCGAGTTATCAGCCGGTGCTTATGATGATTCTTCCGCCTGGAGCATTCCTGACGCTTGGTTACCTGCTCGGGTTTTCCAACTGGATAGATATGCGCAAGAAAAACAGCCAGGGATAAGGGATAGAAGATGGATATCGGACAGTATTTTGTCATCTTCATCGGAGTTGTTTTTATCAACAATTTCGTTCTCAGCAGATTTCTCGGTATTTGCCCTTATCTGGGCGTTTCCAGGAAACTGGATTCTGCGATTGGCATGGGCCTTGCCGTAACCTTTGTGATGACGGTGGTTTCAGCGGCTACGTGGGTGGTTTACACCTACCTTCTGAATAAAGCAACGAGCATCTTTCCCGGTTCCGATCTGACCTATATACGGACTATTGCATTTATTCTGATCATCGCCGCCCTTGTACAGTTTGTGGAGATGGTCATACAGAAGACCTCTCCGGTTCTCTATAATTCCCTGGGCATTTATTTGCCCCTCATCACCACCAACTGCGCTGTGCTGGGTGTGGCGGTGCTGAATATCGATCAGAATCTGGACTTT
>JBAYHX010000011.1:0-20689 GCA_041665965.1 Candidatus Latescibacterota bacterium | reverse complement strand
TGATGCAGCAGACTCCCACTTTTGATAAATCTCCCGCATTTTCAAGGAGGCGTGTCATATCGGCCTCCACCTCATCCGGTTTGCATGTTTGAATCTTGACCGGAGAAAGACGGACATTGAAGAAGGCATCCGGAATCAATCTGCGACAATAAGTGATATCCGCTCCCCAGCCAACATCGAAGAAACAGGCCTCTTTAACCTTTGAATAGCCGGGAGCCACCTGATGCATATTATCCCCGCAGTGATGAATTCCATAAGGCTGAAGGTGTTTTGACAGAGTGAGTTCATGAGGGAGAAGAAATTCCTCATACGTTTCATTGGAGATCATCTGAACCGAGCAATTGGATTGAAGATTGATGGCCGGATCAACTTTCTCCACCGAACGGTTCACCGAAATGGAAGTTGTCCCTGTCTCCTTACGGATCATGTCGAGAACTTCAATGACATTCCGATTCATTTTATCGTAGATACGGTGTACGGCGGCAGGATTGTCATAGTATGCCATAAAAATTTCCTGACCGGCCAGATCAAGCGCCAGATTTTGAAGATTTCCCCAGCCGATGTCTCCTTCGACATATCCGAACCTGCTTTTCAACTCTTTGATAAGCCTGAAAAGATCACGGAAATCCTGATTTTCTTCCGGATTGGGGGGCTGCATGGCGTCCAATTCCCCGATAGACATCTGACGGGATTCCACTACCGGACTATTATTTTCATAATAACGGATAGTACACCCCCAGAGCGATGAAATCATAAATCCGGCAGCAAGGTGAACCGGACCTATCACCGGTCGCGGCTTAGGATTTTCCTCACCATAGTTGAATTGACCGAATTTCTCCCAGAGAATACGGCTCATTTTCATCTCATCGTGAACACGGCGGTCGGGATTAAAAAAATAGTCGCGGTCGAAGGATATTCCCGCATTTTTAAACCACCAGTTCGGATGAAATACTATTTCGACCGGCAGAAAGGTTTTTGATTTTATTCTCATGCATAATCCTTTTTTTCTACATAGTGTCCGGGAAAATAATCCCATTTGATAAAGCTGCTGATACGAGACAGAATCAAAACAAGATCACCGAGGAACGATTCATAAAACATTAATGAAAGCTGCCTGTCACATTGAACTTGATTACGGGGCTGTGATTTATGAAAAAGCCTATGTTAACCTTGTTACAGATAATTTGGAATAACATGATTCCACAGAATAATCTCTTAAAATATAGTAAGAATACCCTCAAGAAAAAAGATTTTGTAAGGTCGCTTAATTATTATATTCTATAAGTATATCGATTTCTTTGAAAAACACAATCACCATTCTTGAATACCAATTCAAAATAAACCATTTAAAAGGATAATGCCATGAATGAACCGGGAAAACGAATGACACTGATCGTTTTTTCAAATGACATGGACAAAGCCATGGCTGCATTCATTCTTGCAACCGGAGCAGCCTCTTCGGGTATGCAGGTGACTATGTTTTTCACCTTCTGGGGCCTTTCACTCCTTCGGAAAAAGGATCCCGTTCCCCAAACACGCACACTTGTGGAAAAGATGTTTGGCTGGATGCTTCCAAAGGGTGCTGACGATACAACTCTCTCCAAGATGAACTTCTGCGGCGCAGGTACCCGTATGATGAAAGATGTAATGCGTAAAAAGAACATGCCGCAGGTTGGTGATTTATTGAATATGGCGCTTTCCCTGGAAGTTAAAATTGTAGCCTGTACCACATCCATGGAGATGATGGGCATCAAAAAAGATGACCTTATCGATGGTCTGGAGATCGGTGGAGTAACCACCTATCTCGGTGAAGCGCGCGATTCGGGAATAAACCTTTTCATTTAGGACTGCGATGAAACTGCTGGTTTATGGCGCTGGTGCGGTCGGTCAGGCGATTGGAGGAATGCTTGCGGCTGATGGCCACTCGGTGGATTTTATCATCCGGGAGAGATACATCCAGGGGATAAAAAATGCCGGGCTTTCTATCATCGGCATTTTCGGGGATTACGCCACCGATTCCGCGAAACTCGGACTTTTCTCCTCATTGGAACCGGTGCGGAGAAAAGCGTATGATTATATTCTCATCACTACAAAGTCCTATGATACCGGCGAAGCAGTTAAAGAGCTTGGTAAAATCGATAACGGCGAATCCGTTGTTGTTTCGATGCAGAACGGCTGCGGTAATGTTGAAAAAATAACCGAACGGTTCGGCGACGAACGCTCCCTGGCGGCGCGGGTTATAACGGGATTTAAAATCGAGCGTCCCGGTCTTGTGAGAATTACGGTAACTGCGGACTCCATCCATATCGGGGGAAATATCGAGGGAGAAATCACAAAATCGGCGGTCAGGCTTGCCGAAGCTATCAACAAAGCCGGTTTGCCTTGTTCAGCCACCACCCATATTAACCGTGACCTTCTGGCAAAGCTCCTCTATAATTCAGCACTGAATCCCCTGGGTGCAGCTCTGGGAGTCCACTATGGCATACTGGGAGATGATCCCCATTCGCGGTCTATTATGAATGCGGTAATTGAGGAAGTGTTTGCGGTTATCACTGCCATGGAAAAAAAAACGCACTGGGATACCGCTGAAGAATATGAAGATTTTTTTTATCGCAACCAGATTCCTGCTACTTACAATCATCGGTCTTCCATGCTGCAGGATCTGGAAATGGGGAAAAGAACGGAAATAGATGCCCTTACCGGTTATGTTTCTTCCAAAGGGGATGAATACGGGATTCCAACTCCGGTATGCGATACAATGTCCGAAATTATCAGGTTTTTGGAACGGAACGGAGGAAAATGCGCCCGATCAGCCTTCCGGGAGGAACCGAAAAAAGGGTAAAAAGAAATTGTGCCGATCACAATGATCCATTTTTTATGCAGTATTTCTCCCATGATTTTATCTTGCTTCCAAATTCCGGCAATTCTGCAAGCATGAGACCATAAATAATCATATTCTCAACGGTTTCGTTATTTGTAAAAACAATGTCTGCTTTTTGAACTTTCAGCTCTTCCGGGAACTGTGCCGCAAATATTCTCTCCACTTCCTCATCTGAACGACCATCGCGGTTTATCAGACGCATCTTTCGTATATCTTCCCTGGCGCGGATACAAACCACCCGGTCGAAAAGTCCCTCAATTCCCCACTCATAAATCAGGGCGCAGTCAACAACCGCATGTGCACCGGCAATCCGTTCCGCCCTGATTATTTTTTTTATTTTCTCCAAAAGAACAGGATGCACCACATAGTTGAGCTTCCGTGTATTCTCCACGTCAACAAAGGCCCTGCGGGCAAGAAGACGTCGATCGAGTTTTCCATCCTGTCCTATAATATCGGCGCCGAAAGTATGGGTAAGTTCTTTCAGTATCGCTTCATCCTGCTCGACAACCTCTCGTCCGATAAGGTCAGCATCTATGAGTTTCCACCCTTTTGATGCAACGACTTTCGATACTACCGATTTTCCCGATCCCGGGCATCCCGTTATTCCAAGAATCATAGCATCTCTCCGGATAATCCAGCGTCTTTCGTTTTTTTATTGATCTCTCCACTCTTTTTTTCTGAAGGCTGTGTTTTCCATCTCCTATGCATCCAGAAATACTGTTCCGGATAGTCTCTGACGATATTCTCCAAAATTGTCGTATACCGCTGGGTAAGTGTTTCAACAGTATCATCCGGATATACGGATACCTCTCTCAAGAGAGCCTTATAGTATCCGGGAGAGGTGCGAACGGTTGCCATCACAATAATCGGAACGTTATATCTGAGAGCAAGTTCCGCTCCTCCGCGAGGTGTAGAGGCAAGCCTGCCGAAAAAATTCACAAATACCCCTTTTGTCCCCGCATCCTGATCGGAGATAAGTCCTGCAATCTCCTTATCCCGAAGAGCGCGGACGATTTGTTTTAAAGGAGCGCCTGTACTTACCAGTTGCATATTTCCTGTTATGCGATTTCGATTAATGTATTCATCCACGAGGAGATTTGACTGTTGTTTCGCAACCACGGTCAAAGGGTATCCATATTTACCGATTACAGCGAGGTTCAGTTCCCAGCTTCCGAAATGACCCGATACGAGAATCACCCCTTTTCCTTTTTCAAATTCACGAGTAAGAAGAGATATCTCAGTCATATCAATTCTTGATGGGACTTTCCAAACAAGGCGCTGGAAAAAAAGCATTTCCGAAAATGTCATCGCTGTATTGACATATGCCTCTTCGGCAATCTTTTCAAGCTCCGTTTCGCCAAATACATTCCCCAATGAATTTCTGAGATTTTCTATCGTCACACTGCGCCGCAGGCGGACAATGTGAAAAGCAATAAGCCCGAGCGCTCTGACAAAAGCATAAACCGCTTTTTCCGGCAACGCCTTGAAAAATAGACTGACAAGCAAAAGTAAGGAAAATTCAATCCTGTGAAAAAATAATTTTGAAAATCCTCTTTTTTTCAAATCAATGCTCCATGGAATAACCAAAATTTGGGGAATTTCTTAAATCTATTGAAAATATAGATTGTTTTTTCATAGTAAGTCAAGGTCTCATACTTACCATAGCGGTACAATTCCCGTGTGATTATTTATTTTCATGGAATCGGATTCTTCATAACAAGTTTCGGGAATTCTTCGCTTACACATTGGGATCTAAGGGGATTAAACAACTCCCATTTTAATTACGACAGACGTCCATTGGCGGCTCCATTCATCAATGTTTTTTTAAAATAATTTTGGTTTATGCATCTTTCCTCTATTTTTTATTGACACTTGTGTTGAAAATAACCGAAATTTTAACAACTGATTTAACCTTTCGGAAATGACTGGATTTTTGATTCATTTCTTGCACTCATGTGAAAGTCTTATTACTTTATTGAGAGTACATACCGTACATGCAAAAAAGGAAGATTATGCGATGAACGAGAAACGACTTCCCGCTTTTAAAGCGTATGATATAAGGGGAACAATTCCGGATGAACTGAATGAGGAAATGGCCTACCAGATCGGAATGGCATATTCAGCTGAAATACACCCATCCGGAACGGTTGCGGTGGGAAAAGATATTCGTACGACCAGCAATTCTCTGGCGGATGCTTTCATAAGAGGTTTAAATGATACGGGCGTAGATACTGCGGACATAGGAATCTGCGGGACAGAAATGATGTATTTTGCCTCCTCGCTCGAGGGTATGGGCGGAGGAGCCATGATCACGGCAAGCCATAATCCCAAAGGTTACAATGGTATCAAGCTTGTTGGTTATGGAGCGGTCCCTATTGGCGAGGACAGCGGGCTTTTGAATATAGAAAGGAGAGTCCGCACGGGGGATATTCCCAAAACCGCTTCCCTAAAAGGAAGCTCGGGGCAGCGTGATATTACCGGCATGTATATCGACCGTATACTCAGTTTTGTTGATATCAAATCCCTCAAACCTATGAAAATTGCTGCAAATGCAGGAAACGGCTGCGCCGGGCCGGTGGCTGACGCCCTTGCTTCCCGCCTTCCCTTCGATTTTACCCGGATTTTTTTCAAGCCGGACGGCGACTTTCCCAACGGGGTGCCAAACCCGCTCCTTCCGGAAAACAGGGCGGTTACTGCAAGCGCTGTCCTCAGCTCGAATGCAGAATTTGGCGTTGCCTGGGACGGCGACTTCGACCGGTGTTTCTTATTCGACGAAAACGGGGATTTTATCGAGGGATATTATCTTGTGGGGTTTTTTGCAAAGAGAATTCTTCAGAAGAACCCCGGCGGTAAAATCGTTCATGACCCCCGGCTTATCTGGAATACAAGGGAGATAGTCTCAGAGGCAGGGGGCTTCCCGATACTTTCCAAATCCGGACACACGTTCATGAAGGAAACCATGCGGAAAACCGGCGCTGTTTATGGCGGTGAGATGAGTGCGCACCACTATTTCAGGGATTTTTGCTATTCGGATTCGGGGATGATCCCCTGGCTTCTGGCTGCGGAGGAAATCTCCACAACAGGAAAGCATCTCGGCGAAATGGTCAAGGCGCGAATCGAACGCTATCCCTGCTCGGGAGAGATTAACCGGAAAGTCAACGATCCTGATGCAGTGCTGAAAGATATCGAAGAACATTTCAGTAATAAGGCGACCGCCGTCTCCCACCTTGACGGTGTTTCCATCGAATTCGGAAATACATGGCGTTTCAACCTGCGGAAATCCAATACCGAGCCGGTAGTCAGGCTCAATGTAGAATCTGCCGGGGATGAAGAACTTATGAGATCAAAAACCTGTGAGATACTACAGTTCATCGAAGATAAAATGTTGTTTTGAAAAAAAATTTTTATCAGCCTCTGAATCGAATTGGAAAGATGCATCAGGCTCGATATGTTACAATAAAGTTGGAACAGATAATACTAAGGGAGAAAAAGTAATGAAAAGAATCATGGCGGTTTCTTTTATCGCGGTGTTTTTTGCCGTTGCAGCTTCAGCACAGGATCCTTATCCATATCGCGCCCTGGACCCCAGGCAATTTGACCCGGCGGTTGACCCTGACATAGACATGTTTGTCAATCATTGGAGCAATTCCGTGCCCCGATTGATGTACGGCAGTCTGGTATTTCGCGATGTTCTTACCGGCCTTGAGGGCAAAGACTCGCTGCACCCCTCGAAAAAAGGTGCAGTCCTCCTCGAACAGACTGCGATAAGTTATGCGACGATTGAACCAGACGCAATCGCCGCAGGAAGTGCAAAAAAAGGCGGGCAGCAGATATTCTATGTCACCGGCGGAACGGGAAAAATAACATCCGGCGGTAAATCATACGCTCTTAAAGAGGGTATGGCTTTTATCCTCACACCGGAGTTCGATTTCGAAATTCTTGGTACCGGAAAAGGACACCTGTCGTTCTATGTGGTTACCGAGCCTCTTCCGGAAAACTTCAAGGCCAACAAGAATCTTGTGGTAAAAAACCGTTTCGACGGCAACAAAAATACGGGCGCACACTGGGCGCATATCGGCAACGGTATTATCGGCAGCGGAGACGGCGTCGCAAACTACAGCGGTCTGAGCCTTATAACAATCGACTCCCGCACCATTCCACATCCGCACAGTCATGGCACAGGTATCGAGGAATGCTGGATCATGGTCAAGGGTGATACGATGCTTCTCCTCGGGAAACAGCTCCGTCACTGTCCGGCGGGAACCATTTACAAAATTCCTCCTACAGGTCTTACAGCGCATACTAATATAAATCTCGGCGATGAACCCATTCAAATGATCCATATGATGAAATCAGTCCCCGGAGAGACTAAGGAATTTGCGATGCTCGACCCGAATATGTACGATCCGTCGACCGAACCCGATATCGACATGTTCATCGGCAACTGGCGTAACTCGACGCCGCGTATAATGCACGGAAATTTCATTTTCCGTGATATGCTCACCGCTCTTGAAGGCACGGACGATCTGCATCCCGCCCGTCGGGGTGCATGCCTTACCTATGCCAAGGCAATCAGTTATGCGACGCTCGAACCCGGGGCAACCGCACGGACGGCAAAAGGGGAACTCAACGGCTGCCAGCAGACATTTATTGTCAACTCAGGCACAGGTGTCTTAACATCCGGCGATAAAACGGTCGAACTTAAAAAGGGTATGGCTTTCATCCTTACTCCCGGGCTCGATTTCACACTCACCGCCACCGGCGATAAGAATATGACATTTTATGTGGCCACAGAAATAATTCCCGCCGGTTTTTCTCCCAATAAAACGCTCGAAGTGGTCGATAACCGTGGTGAAGCGCCGTTCATGAAAGTACACTGGGCCAATATCGACCGTGTGATGGTCGGCCAGAAAAACGGCATGTGTCAGTACAGCGCATTTACCGAGGTCAAACTTGACGCAATGACCATCGCCCAGCCTCACAGTCATGAAAAAGGAGTCGAGGAAATCTGGATCGCCACCGATGGAGATATAGAATTGCTTCTCGGGAAACAGCTCAGGAAGCTTCCGGTCGGTACAGCGTACCGTATCCCGTCAACCGGAAAAACTGCCCATGCCAACATAAACGCCAGCGATGACATGGTCAAGCTTATCCATATGATGAAAGTACCGCAAAAGTAAGAATTTAAAATTACGGCTTTTAAAAGCTTTTTCATTACATGAATCCCGGAATACTGGTTCAGACAATCTGACGAAAACGAATACATAAGAGATATACTGTGCAGCCGATAGAAAACGAGTTTAAAACAATTGTCATTGTCGGGGTAGGCCTGATTGGGGGATCATTGGGTCTTGCGATACGCCGCAAATACCCCGATATGAGGATAGCCGGTGTTTCCTCGAAGGATTCGATCACAAGCGCGCTTGAAATGGGCGCCATTACCGAAGGCTATGGGTATGACGAGCTTGCACGCGCTGTGCAGGGTGCAGATATCGTTGCTTTATGCACACCGATACATCATATACAGGAAATCCTCACCCAGCTCGCCCCTCTTCTTTGCAATGGAATGCTGGTTACCGATGTCGGCTCTACAAAGCGGGCGATAACCAGTCACGCTATGGATATCTTTCCCGAGGGAGTTTATTTCATTGGCGGCCATCCAATGGCGGGTTCGGAAAAAAGGGGAGTTGGCGCCGCTGATCCGTTTCTTTTTCAGAACGCGATCTATGTCCTCTGCCCTGCCGGGAATGTATCTTGTGAGATGCTGGACCGATTCAGCAGACTGGTGGAAAGCCTCGGCGCTCATATCGTGCTTATGGATGCAGACACTCACGATCAAATTGCAGCAGCTGTCAGCCATTTGCCGCAGATGATTGCGGTCTCTCTCGTCGAAATGATCGGAGAGCTTGATTCGGAGAACGCTCCTTATCTTCGGCTGGCGGCAGGCGGTTTTCGTGATATGACCCGTATTGCATCGAGTCAGTTCAGCATGTGGGATGATATTTGCAGCACCAATGACGATGCTATCAGGGAAGTAATCGATCAATTCATCGAGCAGCTTCGAAAAATCCGTGACCGTATCGGAGCTCCGACGCTTGGGAAAGATTTTGAAGCGGCAAATACTATACGGGCGACTATTCCCAAGGATACTAAAGGGTTCATAAAAACCCTTTCCGAAATTCTGGTGGTTGTCGAGGACAAACCGGGAGTTATTGCCCGAATAGCCACACATCTTGCGGCCTCTGATATCAATATCAATGACATCGAGGTGCTCAAGGTCCGTGAGGGCGAAGGCGGCACACTCCGTCTGGCTTTCGAACACGAGCGTGAAGCTGTTGCGGCGATTGACCTTTTGGAACGAATCGGGTATCGGGCACGGTTGAGGAAATGAATTGAAATTCGATATATGTGCTTCCGGAAGACTGACCGGAACGGTAACTCTTCCCGGAGATTTTCGGCTTACTCTTGCTTCTATGGCACTCGGAATGGTTTCCGGCGAAAAGGTGACTCTTTTCAATCCCTCGCCTGCTCCCGGCGCTCAGAACTTCCGAGCGTTTCTGGAAAATTCCGGAGCGGTGATTTCTCCTGTTCCGTCTGGGTTTGCCATGCAGGGAAAACCGTATGAAGGGGAAACGGTACTTCCACCGGAGATACCGGATGAAATATTCCACATTGTTGTATCATCAGCCCTTTTCTTTTCCGACTCGCTCTGTATCGTAAACGGAGCCGGGAAACGCGCTCCCCTTCTCAAACCGCTTCTTAATTTGCTGCCGAACATCGGGTTCCGAAATTTAACTGTCTCAGAAGATGGTGAAGATGTGCTCCTGACAGGGAATGGTTTTACTCCCCCGACGGCAGTATCGGTTTCCGGCGCATGGGAATTCGAGGCAATAACAGCCGCTGCCCTTTCCGCCCGAAAACCAATTTCTCTCCGGTATCCACCGATAGTTGTTTCCCACGATTTGAGACTCCTCGATGCATTGGGGATATCAGGCAAGGAACTGAATGGAGAAAGTGGACAGGAGAATGAACTTGCGCGACGTCTGGCCAGAGTTTCCGGAGAAAAGCCTCTGGAAGAGCGCCATTTCTCCTGGGAATGCAAGTCCTCTGTGATCCGAATCCCCGGGGACGTTCTCCTGGGGTCTGCTTTGGCCGGCGCGGCAGCGACGACACAGGGATCGGAAGTTATGCTCACTCAGATGCTCTGGGAAACGGGCAGAAGAGGTTTTTTCGATGCGCTCCGCCGTATGAAAGGATCTGTCGAGGTAAAGCAAAAGCCCAGAGAGACAACTGAACGTTCGAAACCGGAGACAGAATATTCTTTTGAAACAGCGGATATCCGAATCGGATGGAGCAGGCTCGAAGGCATCCGTGTCACCCCTGTTCAGGCGTCAACCATGAATGAAGAACTCATGATCCTCGGTTCTGTCGCTGTATCGGCATTGGGAGAAACGGTAATTCATGAGGGTGAAGCCGAACCTTTCTCCCGGAGCGGGGATTTCAAACTCCTCAAGGAGGGGCTACTTGCCCTCGGAGCGCATCTCGGGGATTTTTCGGACGGGATAGTTGTAAAAGGCCCCTCTCCTGAATTAAAAGGCGATCTGGCAGATTCTGGCGGAAAACCCGAAATCGCTCTTGCTCTTGCGGTAGCGGGAATGAGCGCTTCAGGAACAACCTCTGTTTTTGGCTTCGATGAAGATATGTATCCATTACATGAGTTCCTTGTCGGGATACGGGAAATAAAAGAATGTAAATTTTTTACAGAGAAAGAGTAAAAAAAGCAAATATTTCTGCTTTATACAGATACCTTCGATTTGTAATTGCCCCGTGATTTTCAAAGTGCTATACTACTATCTGTGTTTTCTGGATATTTTTTTACCCTTGTGACCGTTGTTATTTTTACCTTTTTTTCTTTCACCTTTAAAAGGAGACAGTGCCATGAAAGTATTTATTAAACTGCTTACTTTCGTTGCTACAACACTCTTCGTTATTGCAACGATCATTAAATTCACCCAGAAGGTCTCTTACAAAGAGGCAATTGGAATTATGGAAGAACTCTGCAAGGAAATCAAGTCGAAGTGCCCATGTTGTAAATCGGAAGAAAATCCCGCAGAGGAAAGTACTCCTGCAAAGGGCTGACCCATGTTCATTTCCGGAACTACAGGGGTGTATGGTGTGATCGGCGATCCTGTGGAACATACTCTTTCACCGTTGATGCATAACCGAGCTCTTGCAGAAATGGGGCTGGACGCCGTGTATGTTCCGTTTCGGGTAAGGCCGGAAGACCTTGAGCATGCTGTCTGGGCGATTGGGGCGCTGGGCATTCGCGGCGTAAATGTCACAGTGCCGCATAAAACCGAGATAATCAGGTATCTTGACATCATTACTCCCGAGGCGCGGGCTGTCGGAGCTGTGAATACAGTAATAAATGCCGGCGGGTTTCTCAATGGTGACAACACGGATATTTACGGATTCACAAATTGCATTCTAAAAAGCGGGGTCACTGAACAGTTTCCGGAGAAGATATGCATACTTGGCGCAGGCGGCGCCGCCCGGGCAGCAGTTTATGCATGCGCGGTGCGCGACGAAGTCCGTGAGATAGCAATTTTAAACCGCACAGTACATAAAGCAGAAAAACTGGCCGATGACATTCGTGATATCACCGGAAAGAAAATTTCCGCATACTCTTCGGACCGTGAATCCCAGATGTATATCCTGCCCCATGCTGATATGATTGTAAATACTACCACGCTCGGCATGTATCCGCATACAGGGATTTCACCGGTCATCGACGGGACCGGTGTATTTCATTCAGGGCAGATAGTATGCGATATCATCTATAATCCAGCGCGGACGAAACTCCTTGATGACGCTCTTCAACACGGCGCAAAAACGATTGGTGGAATGGCCATGCTCGTTTTCCAGGGAGCGCGGTCCCTTACTCTCTGGACAGGGCGTGAAGCTCCGGTGCAGGTAATGATAGAGGCGTTAAAGACAGCCCAAAGAGAAATGAGCTAATCTTTATGGAAACAGTTCCGGTAAGCCTTGACGACCGTTCATACACCATCGCGATCGAAGCCGGCTCTCTTTTGGGAACAGGATCATTTGTTCGGAGCCTGGCGGGAAAAACAGCTCAGGCCGCAGTTATAACCTCCGATACGGTAGCAGGCCTATACCTTGAGACGGTTGCTGACTCTCTCACAAGGGAAGGATTCTCTGTCACAAGAATTGTCATTCCTGACGGCGAGGAATTTAAGACCATCGCCACATGGGAATCCATCCTGACCCGGTTGATCGAATCACGGTTTGAGAGAAAGAGCATCCTTGTCCTCCTTGGGGGCGGGGTTGTCGGAGATATCGGAGGATTTGCCGCAGCCACATTTCTCCGCGGGATACAATTCGTCCAGGTTCCCACAACAATAGTGGCTCAGACAGATTCGTCCATTGGAGGAAAAGTTGCGGTAAACCATCCTCTCGGCAAGAATTTAGTCGGTTGTTTTTACCAGCCCGCCGGAGTGTGGATAGACCCCCTGGTACTCCGCACATTGAACCGCCGCGAGGTAATCAGCGGTATGGGGGAAGTCATCAAACATGCCATGATCAGGGATGCGGGATTTTTCTCATTTCTGGAAGACAACCTCGAAACCCTCATGGATTTTACCGCGCCCCATGGTCTGCTTGAGCGTTTCATCGCCTGGAATTGCCGAATAAAAGCCGAAATAGTCGCAGCGGATGAGCGCGAGAACGGTCTTCGGGCGATACTGAATTACGGCCATACAGTCGGACATGCGCTGGAAGCAGTGACTCACTTCAGCCGGTTCAAACACGGCGAAGCGGTAATGCTTGGCATGATCGCTGCCGCCGAGATCGCCCGTGCCAGAGGTCTAATCGGCAGCCCCGAAATTGTCCGTCAAAACGATCTTCTTTGCCGCGCCGGCCTGAATTGTAATTTGGGGGATATTTCTCCCAAAGAAATTTTTGAATCCATGAAGCTGGACAAAAAGGTTATTGATGGTAAAATCCGTTTTATCCTTCCCGATTGTATCGGAAGTGTGAATATCTATAGCGACGTTGATGAGAATGAGATTCTGCACGGAATAAACTTCTTATTTGAGTTTTGCAGGAAGAAAGTCTGAATTATAGAATCCGGAAGTATAATCCGGAAATAGGAAAGCCGGGTCTCGCTTGAAGATGCACAGAGAAAATGATGAAAGGTTTACGATGAAAATCGAGGAATTGTCCCAGGAAGTAAAGAAAGCCGCTCTCCTTACCGGGGATTTTATACTTTCCAGCGGCAGAAGAAGCAGCTATTACCTTGACAAGTACCGGATCGAAACCCGGCCGGATATTCTCAGCAAGGTTGCAGACGGGCTTGCGGAAAAAATCCCTGCGGGGATCGATCTGCTTGCAGGCCCGGAACTGGGAGCAATCCCCCTGGTAACTGCGGTGGGGTTGAAAACCGGAATTCCCTTCCTCCTCGTGCGAAAAAAAGCAAAGGAATACGGTACAGCGAAAGTGGTGGAAGGCATTTATGAAAAGGGACAGAGCGTTGTACTCATCGAAGATGTACTCACAACAGGCTCCCAGGCAATAACGGCGGCAGACAGCCTCCGGGGGCTTGGCCTCCGGGTGGAGAAAATCATATGTGTCATCGACCGTGAAGAGGGAGCCCGTGAAGCGGTGGAAGGCGCCGGATATGTATTCGATCCCCTGCTGACCAGAACCATGATGGGTATATAACTATGAGCCGGATGTTCAGTGGGACTTATACCGGTTAATCCAGTTCGATCACTTCGATGATATGGTCTTTATTGACTATTTTCAGGGATTGATCCTTATCCCTTATTTTAATGAACCTTTCCGGAAGGTTCATAAAATCCGACAATCTCGAATCAAGGTCGATCTGGATTTCGCCTGAAAGATTCCGTGAATCGGTAAGTGTTATAATAACGTGCACACTCTGGCGGGGAATTAATCTGTCTTCCATCATTGTCTCCCGTTTTTAAAACCAGCGTTTATTGTTGCATTTTATGTAATTAATGAATTTCATTACTCAAAGAGAAACAACAGCATAAAGGGAAGAAAAGATTGTGCCCCGGTATTACCCGTCTTTTGAATGAGCGGCGGAATCATCTTTTCCATCTTTTCATGCGCTATTTTATCCTTCATCCCATTTATTCCGGCTTCATTGGAAAAATAATTGCCTGATCTGTAAAAAAACGCTCGAAAATAACAATCCCACCCAACACTCCCGCAAGCACGATAAAACCTGCAAGGCCGGTGATTCCGGCAGTCAGGTCACTCCCCCCGGAGATCATGAAGAGAGGAATAGACGCGAGCCCATTCAAGGTACCAAGGAAAATCGATGAAGCAATCACTGATTTGGAGCGAAGACGGAGATAACTCATAATGGGTGAAAGCAGGAGAGTGAATATAATTATCATTCCAACTCCCGCTATGGGATGTTCCGGATAATTGTACCCCATGAGAACGATCGGCGTCTGCCAAAGCCCCCATATCAGCCCAATCATACCGGAAGCTTTCCAGAATCCATATGAGGAAAATTGCCGTTGTAAAAATCCGCGCCATCCCAATTCCTGACCCAGGGCAAAAAGGGCAGTGATTGTTATCCCCCCTATCATTCCTCCAATGAACGAAAACCAGAATAACGGGAAAGGGAGTTTGTCAGCAGCCATACGCATTTGCTCGATCTGCTGCGGAGTCAGAATGCCGGCCATTCTTTCGAAATAGCCGGACATATCCGGGGTATACTCGTGCCAGGGCAGTTCCAGACCTACCTCGCTGGTCGAAAGGGCAATAAATGCCGGTATAATCCAGGCTGCAAGGAACCAGAGGTTTGGTTTGAAACATATTGCCAGGGATTTACGGAGCGGTTCATGGGCGATGAATTTCTGAACAACGAGAGCAGCCAAACCGGGTATTATCATATAAAGAAAAGTAACCGGGTAAGCGCTTTTGCTCGTCCACACTCCCCCGCATAGGGCAAAAATTCCCGCCAATACCCAGGATAAAAGAAAAGTAATACCAATAAACGATAGTGTTCTCTTGGAATTTATTGTCATTGCACTCTCCCTGAATTCTGTGAAATTAAGACGGAGATAGGCCGGAAAGAGAATATAAAGTAATTTGCTTTATCCCAGGCGCATAGAGATATTACTAGAATACCGGATGATTTACAGGGAATCCAGAAAAATATTTGGAGGCGCAAAAAATATTTTTGAAACGAAACCGTCATAATTAAGTTAAACTTTCGTTTCTGTAAACTGCATAGTATGATATATCGAGAACTTTTTCAATCGTAAATCGTTTTTGATAAATTTCCCCCACTTTTTGAGGAAACATGAGATGACAGAAATTAAGACAAATGAAATCACTTTCGCTGTCTACAACAATGAAGATATTACCGAAAATCTGGACCTGATGATTCGAAATATTCTTGTGGAATGTTTTCCGCACAATACCGATCATTATTCCCATACAAGGGTTTGGCATAGTCAACCATCGTGGATTGTTGCAGGAATTGCACCCGATGGAACAATCGCGTCTCACTGCGCGATTGTGGAAAGGACCATTTCTGCCGGTAATCCCCCACTCCACATTAATGTTGCGGGAATCCAGGGATTTTCTGTCAGCCGAAAATGGCGCAAAAAGAATGTATCGGACCGTATGATGGAAATCGCGGTTTCCGAGGCAAAGCACCGGGGGCTGGATACCGGGCTCCTTTTCTGCCTGCCTGTGCTGGAAAAACTTTACGGCAGGATGGGCTGGCATGCGATCGATAACCCTGTTTTTGTTCGGAATGAACAGGGGAGTCTTTTGCCCCTGCCGGAAAAAAATATTGCCATGATCATACCGTTGAACAAAAACACTTTCCCCGATGGCGGGGTCGATATCATGGGGCAGGACTGGTGAGGTTGTCTTGCGGTCTTTTTATCAGGAATTCAAAGGTTTCAATTAGCATATGACGCTGAAAATAGTTATATTGTTATAGAGAATAGCATTTTACAAAATCTTTCGCATGAAACATTCTATTCAGTTGTATCGCATCTTCGGAGGTAGTATCATGAACGTCATCAATTATCAGGCTGTGCCCGAGCAGAAGGTGGAAGACGGCAATAACGCGACAATTCGGTGGATTTTAACCGAAAACGAAGGGGCGGATAATTTCTATATGCGGGTTATCGAGTTAGCCCCCCGTGGTTATACTGCGCACCATGCCCATGCCTGGGAGCACGAATTTTACGTCGTTGAAGGAGAAGGAAAACTGGTAGGAGATGATACGTCTTTTCCGCTCGGAATTGGCGATTCCGGAATTGTACCCGCGGGAGAAAAGCATCACTTTGAAAGCACTGCCGGAACAAACCTCAGATTTATCTGCCTTATCCCGTCAAAAAAATGTCAGCCTTGATTATTCACGGAATTTTATAAATAATAGGGCCAATTGCAAAAGTTGTTTACTGTTGAAAAATGGGAAATATTTTTACTTAAACCCCCTAACCCTCTGTCCCTTTCCCCCGTTCCAGGGGCAAGGGAAGTCGATGCTGCATAGTTTTTTCCTGCCCTCATCTGGGGGAAGGATGTCCGAAGGACAGGAAGGGGGCTGTTTCTAAAATATGGACTTTTGCAATTAGCTCTAATAGTATATCTTTTTGGTCTCAATGAGGTTCCTCAATCCCCTTTTACTCAATACATGTGAAAGGGGATTGCCTTTTCACTACCCATACAAAGACCTTCCTTTATCCATATAATATGGGCAGGTCATCTCATCCCTACATTGTGGGCCTCACGTCCGAGCTTATGCAGTTGAGATGCGACGAACGGGTTCTTAAGATCGATACCGGCTCCGGCGACCTGCCCTCAGTGTTCGTACCATAACAAGAGTTACCCTTTTCCCCATAATCCTGACTTACTATCTGTACCGGTTATCGGGAGTCAGGTCGGTTCAACGTGAAATTATATTGTCAGTAAACATTTTATTGCAACATTGCTTTTTATGATAAAAAACTCAAGAAAAACAGCCTCACATCTTTTTCTTTGTAACTCTATGCAAATTTTGGAAAAGCTGTCAGAGACAGGCCAATGCTTCTTGTTAAATATCCCTGATAAAAGAGTGGTGATATCCCATCCCTTTTCAAAGGCACTGCTCAGTACCTCTTCTGCGGTTTGGCTTTGAACTTTGAATTGGCGCGTATCTGTTTTACAATGTCATCGGATTTTGGGTCGAGCACCGGTTTGCCGTCCTTCCAAACCTTCTCTCCCTGCTGCTGAATAATGCGGATCATGTTGAAATAGGGTTCCACAACATCTCCGTTTATGGTAAATCCCATGTGATTACCCTTCCACCCGTTCAAGGTATTATTGAATCCCTTGAGCGCCTCATCGAGATAATAGCGCTTTCCGGAGAGCTCCCAGGCATATGTGAGGCCGTCGAAGTGAGTGGCTGAAGCCATGCTCGGAATGGCATCAGAGCAGGTCATATAGACATAATTGCTCCAGATAATCCAGTCGGCGGCGTTCAAGATTAATTTCTGTACCCTTGGGTCATGGAATTCCTCATCATATCTCTTCATTCCCTGAAGAATGATTCCCACCATCCAAGGCTTGCCGCCCAGGCAGGTCGGGCGATGTTTGTCCTCGTTGGGATAGAGGTAGTGATCCCAGTTGCCGGTATCCTTGTCTTGTCCGGCAATTGATTGTTCTACGATCATCTGAGCGGCTAACTTATACCGTGGATTGAGTGTGGCGCGATAGCTCGACACCAGTCCCTTGAGCGCCCAGCCGATGGTACGTTCCTCGTCATCCCGGAAATCAAGAAAATTCTTCCAGGCAGCTATCTTGGAGTACCAGTCCGCTATGCCTGTGGCAACATCTCCCGCGCGCGGTTCGCCAGTGAACATATAGTAGTGCCAGAGACCTTCGACCGTGCAGTGCCCGGCGTGGGTTTCCCCCTTGGCGTGGTCGGTGAAATGCATGTGCTGGCCTTTTTCATTTAAAGGATCATTGGAGGCGTGGAGTACATCCACATCCATAAAATGCCAGGCCATAATATTTGATTCATCAAAATAGATCCTTTTCCCGGTTCGGGCATACTGTACCATGGATCCAAGAATGATATCATATTCAAGATTGTAATAGATCGGCACATAAAACCGGATTCCGGAGGTATCGCCATAATTGCGGACGCCATATAGGTTTTGGTCCGCTCGGGATTTTTCAGAGTTCTCTGCGGATTTCAGAAGATAATCCTCGGCGTCCCCCCATTTCGTATAATCGGCGGGAAGAAATGTACCAAATACACCTGAGCCGATGTACTGCCGGGGAGTGGTTATCGCCATAAGGGGTTTGTTCAGCCAAGCCATGAGGGCTTTTGTGTCATACTGCGCGGCAGGTTCTCCAAATCGGAGGATAATTTCATGGGTCTTGGCGAATCCTATCTCCGGGCTGGGTATATCTTCGAGCTTATTCCAGACACTGAACTCCAGCTCATTCTTATTTAAGGCAATGACTTTCGGATGGTACTGCCAGAAGTATTTACTGCCGAGGAATAAGCTCCCTTTTTGTCCGAACATCTCCACCCAGCCCTCAGCCTTCTCGAATGTATCGGAAGGTTGTCCCTTGCCATGGATGATCTGCGCCCCGAATGAATGTGTGGGAAACGGCATCTCATTTTTGATGACCGGAGCGCCCCGCCAACCGAATTCGTTGAAAATATATTCCGGACCAACCTGCTGGAGCACCACCGGGCCGTCGATCCTGCCCTCCGCCGGAGCGCCGTCGAGTACACCAAACTTGTAGCCGGTGTACTCATCATCAAGAGCAAGGTGAAGTTTGATATCATGTACATTTAACTGACCGTACTGGTCATCGAGAAGCTCTTTTTCCCTGAACCGAATGGATTTTGGGCGTTCGACCCAATGGCCGTTTACCCATTTGTAGTCGGCAAGTTCCTCCATAGCGTAGACATGGTAACGCTCGCTGGGTCTGATATGTTCATCACGGTTATCGTTGATGAATGTGTATTGAAACCGAAGTTCATCGGAGCCGGCATAGACGAACACCCGCATGACAAAGCCGAAGGTGGACATCTCCGAGGGATCGTAATTATTGGTTTCATAATCCCAGAGGAGATGATGCCCCTCTATCTTGATGACCGCTTTCAGCGGCCCGGCGCTCTCAACAGTACAGTTCTCTACACGGGATTTGAATTTCTTGATTCCGGTGCGCCAGATCAGGGCTTCGATCCCGGTCTTTGAAACGCCTGCCCAATTGCCGGATGCGTCTTTTCTCTGGATATTGGAAATGATAGAGCCGGAATAAATGGGGATGTCGAATTTTACTTTGCCGGTATTCACAGTGAACACATCATTAGTGTCGGTGACTGTAACTTTATCAGAAGAAAAAAACGTATCACCTGGTTTACGGGTGCGCAGGGTGTAATTTTTAGTCTGCCCAGCGCCCACAGTCTCCTTAAAATTAAGTAAGACCCAGCGCAGGGAACCGTCATCCCATTTCGAAAGTATCTCAAACTGCACCGGTACCGGTTTACTCAATGCATCAACCAGCTTTAAATCATCTGTTGTGTACACCGTCCCTTTGGCAAAAGGAATGCCGGAATGCACCACTTCGCCGCTGCGGTCCGCACCTGCTGGCTCGGTTATACTTACAGGAATGGAAATTCCAACCGGTGCTTTTGCATTCAATGGCGCACCAAAAAGTAACAAGGATCCAAATAGTAACATGATTAAAGTCACCGATACAGCTCTCCACATGGCTATAACCTTTCAAAAAATGTGTGTAATAATAAATTTCATAAAGTAAAAACCTTGAGGTCAGACTCTTCTTGTGAATAGGGTAGTTGTTTTATTTTTTACAGTCATTCTTAACGGAAAATACAGTTCTTATTCATGAAATCCATGTTCTCGAAAAACGTTGCGGGTAGTTGATTTACTCTTAAAAAATATGAGATAAAATATATGCCGCTTAAGATTCATTTTGTTGTTTTACTATATTTTTCTATACTCACTTAATCAGTCCCCCGAGAACTTGTCCAGATATGATGTTTGGATCAGATGAGATGTTGAGTATAGCAGAACCGAGCACCTATGCCAATAGCGGGATAGCCGTTTCTGGGGCTGGGGACAGTATACCAAAGAACAATGTGGCCGTAAACAATTATATTCCCGCCGCCATTTTTCCACAAGCACTTTTTCTTCAAATCGTGTATCGAACACATCACTGTTCAGCATTCCATCCCACCATATTCTTCCCGCCGGCGATAATATGTCTGTTCGATAACATTGATCTTAAGTGACGCTTCCGCAGCGGTCATGCCTTCGACTATAAACACCTCGGCTTCACTTGGGTTACGGATGATCTGTTCGGTGTATATACCCTTTGTCTCCCTTTGACTCTGCCTCATTCCGAGGATTTTTCCAGCGTTCCAATAAACGTACTATCTGAATCGGTTTTTCAGAAGGCAGGTCAATAAATCATAGAGAAGGTAATCTTAAGAAACTTAAACAGGCGATCCCCCGAATTTTTTACATGAAATAGTATAACACTTTGTTATAATTTATTTTATATAAAACAAAGAGCGTAAATATATTATTTGAAGAATTTGAAAATCCTTTTAGAATAAGATCCCTCTGTCCTTCGGACATCCCCCTTTTTAAGGGGGACAAAATACCTTGAACTGTAACGAATTAACCCCCTTCGATAAGGGGGTCGCCGCCTTAGCGGCGGGGGGATTTTGTCTTTAAGAGTAGATAAATTATATGTCATGCTTTT
>JBAYHX010000010.1:0-21335 GCA_041665965.1 Candidatus Latescibacterota bacterium | reverse complement strand
TTCTTGAAATCCACCTTGCGTCCCAGGCTGTCGGTAAGATGACCGGAATCAAGAACCTGCAGAAGCAGGTTGAAAACATCGGGATGAGCCTTTTCAATTTCGTCCAAAAGAACAATACTGTAAGGTTTTCTGCGGACTTTTTCAGTTATCTGACCACCTTCTTCATATCCGACATATCCGGGAGGAGCGCCGACAAGACGCGATACATTGAATTTTTCCATATATTCAGACATATCTATCCTGATAAGGGCATTGGGATCCTCAAAAAGATAATCCGCCAAAACGCGAGCCAACTCGGTTTTCCCAACACCTGTCGGACCAAGGAAAATAAAAGAGCCGATCGGTCTTTCAGGATCTTTGAGTCCTGCGCGAGTCCGCCGTATTGCACGCGAAACTGAAGCGATGGCGTTCTCCTGCCCCACAATTCTCCGGGAAAGTTCTTTTTCCATGTTCAGCAGACGCTCAGATTCGGTTTTCGCAAGACGGAAGAGTGGAATTCCAGTCATGGAACTGGTCACAAAGGAAACATCATCTTCAGTGACAGTGACTGCCTCTCGGGATACTTTCTCACGCCATTCGGTTTTGACAATATCGATTTCTTCTTTTTTACTCCGTTCCAAATCTCTGAGCCGGGCTGCATTCTCGTAGTCCTGAAGTTCGATTGCCGTGTTCTTTTTTATCTCTATATCACGGATTTCTTTTTCCATATCTTTGATGTGAAGAGGCAGTGTAATCTTATTGAGATGGATCCGGGAAGAAGTTTCATCGATCAGGTCTAAAGCTTTATCGGGTAGAAACCTGTTCGACATGTATCTGTCGCTGAGTTTTACCGATGCTTCTACCGCCCCGTCAGAAATTTTTACATTGTGGTGATCTTCATAACGTGATCTCAAACCTTTCAGTATCAGAATCGAATCCTCAACAGAAGGGGGATCGACCATAATCTGCTGGAAACGCCTCTCGAGAGCCCCGTCCTTTTCGATATACTTACGGTACTCGTCAAGTGTTGTCGCGCCTATGCATTGCAGCTCGCCACGGGAAAGAGCGGGTTTGAACATGTTCGAAGCATCAAGGGTGCCTTCCGCAGAACCTGCTCCGACTATGGTATGAATTTCATCGATGAAGATAATAATTTCTTTTGTCTGGGCAAGTTCATTGAGAATGGATTTAACCCGTTCTTCGAATTGGCCGCGATATTTGGTTCCGGCGACCATGCTTCCCATATCGAGAGAAATGATTCTTTTTCCGATGAGATTCTGGGGTACATTGCCCTCATGAATTTTTTGCGCCAGACCCTCGACAATGGCAGTTTTACCGACTCCCGGTTCTCCGATCAGTACAGGATTGTTTTTCTTGCGACGAGAGAGTATTTGGCTCATTCGCTCTATTTCACGTTCACGGCCTATTATCGGGTCGAGTTTCCCCTGCCGCGCCAGATCAGTCAAATCTCTTCCATAGTGTTCGATAAAAGGCATTCCGCCTTTTTCCTGATCACTTTTTGGCGTTTTTTTGCTTCCCGAAATAATACTGAGAACCTCTTCTTTTACACTTTTATAATCTGTTCCAAATACATTGAGAATTTGGGCGGCAATTCCATTTTTGTTCTTTGTAAGCGCCATCAGCAGATGTTCGGTGCCAATGTAATTATTGTTCATTTCACGGGCCTCCTGTGCGGCAATTTCCAATACCTGTTTGGCCATAGGTGTAAAAGGCACCTCGGTAAGCATCATTCCGCCGGAGGAAGTCTGTACAGCATCTTCGATAGATTTCTTCAACGCATCAAGTTGAATCCCCATATTTGCCAGCACGGCTACCGCTACACCCTGCCCCTCTTTTACCAATCCGAGAAGGAGATGTTCAGTGCCAATATAATCGTGTCCGAGACGCGCCGATTCTTCCCGTGCATACTGGAGAACTTTTTTAACTCTATCTGTAAACATATTATTCATATGACGTATTACCTCCGAAAACTTCAAAACTGAAAAATGGAATAATTTACAATATACTAAATTATAATGATTTATCCATGGTTTCTTTTTTATGATTAACAAGTCCGGAATCAACCCTGCTGAACTTTTTTATAATCTCATTAATTTCAACTATACGTATTGATGCCGGTCATTACTGATAATGTAATACATTTATACTTTTACGTCAATAAAACGTTCTCGTACTAATTCTGCCCGCATTGTATCTCTCTCCGTTGCTTCTGCGAGCCGGCCATGACGCGCCTGCAGGTGAGCAGGCTGGGTCATTACCATCATTTCGTTAAGGGATTCAATATTTGGTTTATCTAAAAGCCGAAGGAAATGTCCCAGACGAACAGCAGAACTAAGATTCATAAATTCATTCGTTGAAAGCATTCGGGCTGATTTTAAAATCCCGATGCTGCGCCAGACTTTATCTTCAATCTGATACCTTGCCTCTTTCATGAGTGTTTCAGAAGCTTTTTTTTCATACTCGATGATTTTCATAACTGCGGATATCAGATCATCGATTATTATACGCTCTGCCTTGCCAAATGATGCCTGATTCGATATCTGAAAAAGATTTCCTATAACATCAGAACCCTCTCCATAGTATCCTCGAACCGCAAGACCTATCTGGCCTGCGCTGTGTATCACATGTTGAATTTCTTTTGTCAAAACAAGCGCCGGTAGATGAATAAGTATGGAAACCCGCAGGCCAGTACCAATATTGGTCGGACATGCGGTGAGATACCCATATTTTCGTGAAAATGAAAAAGGTATAGTCTGCCCCAGACGGTCGTCGATACTGTCTACGTCTTCCCAGGCTCCTATCGGATTAAAACCTGAACGAAAAGACTGTATGCGAAGATGATCTTCTTCATTGATAAGGATAGAACAACGTTCACCTTCCAAAACAAGGACTCCGCGGTTCGAACTGTGGGAAGCCAATGCGGGACTTATCAAATGACGTTCAATAAAAATATTTTTGTGCAGTTCGTCCAGGTCCTCGTTACGAAAATAATTGAGAGGATCATATCCGGAAATTCTCGCCCCGTCAAGAACTGTGGTTATGATTTCACTGAGCCTGTCTTCTCCGGTTCGGTGAACGTACGAAAATCCAGCCACATTCCTTGCCAGCCTGGCGCGGGAAGATATCACAATTCCATTTTCCGGTCCCTCGGAAGCAAGCCATCCAGGAACCGCCAGGATTAAATTCTCAAATTTCACTCTTAATTTTATCCTCAAGAGATGCTATTTTGTCACGAATTTCGGCGGCACGTTCGTATTCCTCAGACTCTATACACCTCTTCAATCTCGAACGAAGTGATCTGAGATGCTTTATTAACTCTCTATCATCGGAAATTTTCAAAGGGGTTTTACCTTCATGCACGCTTGAACCGTGAATCTGTTTCAATATATCTTCCATGTGCGGTCCAAAAGACTCGATACATTGGTCACATCCGAAGAAACCGCTTTTCTTGAATTCTGCAAATGTAAGGCCACACTGTCTACAGGTAATTTCAGGAAAATCAGTTTTGTCATGCATGCCGAAAATGATACTATCCGATTCAAAAAGAAGTTCCGACTGCTGATCTTCTTCAGAGGTTAAATTTATCGTGAGCCCTTTTTCCCTTGCACAATCGGCGCATATGTTTAAAGTAATTTTTTCATTATTTACAATTTTTGTAAAAATGATATTGGCATTTTTACTCTTGCAAATCTGGCATTTCATGCGATATCACTTCCCATCAAAGCTACGGTTTAGTGTATGATTATACACTAACATTATACGCTTTTAAATAATAATCGTTCATTTGTATTTTTTAAATCAACTTCTTCTGCTTTACCATCCGAAAGAAGAACCACTGTATCTGCCTTTTCTGCAAGCGACAGATCATGGGTAACCAAAATAAAACTCGATTTATGCTCTCTTGCGAGATTCAAGATAAGCCCATGCAAAATATCTGAATTATGACGGTCTAGGTTACCGGATGGTTCATCTGCTAAAACCAACAACGGGTCATTCATAAGAGCGCGCGCAACAGCAACCCGCTGAAGTTCTCCGCCGGAAAGCTCCCCCGGTCTGTGATTGAGCCTTTTTGAAAGTCCAACCTCGTCAAGGAGTAATTTTGCTCGTTCCCGTGTCTTAGATCCGTTTTTTCCCTGAATAATCGCAGGCATCATGACATTTTCAAGAGCATTAAACTCAGGGAGAAGATGATGAAACTGAAAAATG
This sequence comes from Candidatus Latescibacterota bacterium, assembly GCA_041665965.1. Taxonomy (GTDB): domain Bacteria; phylum Latescibacterota; class Latescibacteria; order Latescibacterales; family Latescibacteraceae; genus JAUYCD01. The sequence continues at coordinate 17,129 of JBAYHX010000010.1, read as the reverse complement.
AAACCGACCTTTCTGTTACGGTAAGACGCCAGTTCATCTTCCGACTTCTCAATAAGACTTTCCCCATCCAGAATCAAATCTCCCGATGTGGGACGGTCAAGCATACCAAGAATATGAAGCAATGTAGATTTTCCAGCTCCTGACGCTCCTACAATTGCCAATATACGGCCCTTTACCAAATCAATATCTATCCCGTTCAAAACATCTAGGACAGATCCCCCTATGATGTAATTCTTTGTTATACTCCGCGCCGACAAGATAATTCTATCCAAAATATATCCTTTAAAAGAAATATTACTATTCAGATCTGATCGCATCCACCGGAGCGAGTTGTGCGGCTTTTTTTGCCGGATAATAACTTGAAATCCAGCATAAGAAAAGCGCAATTACAGTAATAGCAAGAAGATCGGTAATTTGCAGGTCCATCGGAACCGCGCTGATAAAATATACATCAGAAGGGAGACTGATTATTTGGTATTTATCCTGGAGATAACTAAATACTATTCCTGCCAAACCGCCTAAAGCGGTGCCTACTATCCCAACGAAAGCGCCCTGATATACAAATATTCGCATGATACTTCCATTCGAGGCGCCCATCGATTTTAGTATGCCAATTTCCCGTGTTTTGTCCATGACCATCATGATCTGAGAACTTACTATATTGAAAGCCGCCACAATGATTATAAGGCTGAGAACAATAAAAGCCGCCCATTTTTCAAGTTTCATCCATTTGAAAAGCACTCTGTTCCGCTCTATCCAGCTGATACTGGTGAAAGGGTGTCCTCCAAGCGTTTTTTCAATGTATCCGCTCTCTCCCGTATACTTCCCTGCTTTGAACATATCAGTCAGTTTTATGGAAATGCCTGATATTTTATTGTCGAGATTCAAAATCTTTTGAGCGTTTTTAATGTCGATAAGTACAACCCCGTTATCATACTCATAGTACCCGCTGTTGAAAAGGCCTCGAACACGAAATACATTGATGGCCGGAAGTGTGCTATCCCTGAGAAGGCTTTCCATATCCACTTCACCGTAAAGATAAATATAATCCCCGATCGAGACATTTCCCAAAGCCGAAGCCACATACTGCCCAAGTACCACCCCGGGGATGTCTTGATCATCGGGTGAAAAATCGAAATCTCCGATGGTTACGTACTTACGGATTTCGGAAACAGTGTCAATAGTTTTTATATCAACACCTCTCACCATAACCGCGACCGGCTTTCCTTTCTCTTTGGGAGTGGCCACAGTTTCATAGGAACAGAATGGTGAAACTCCTGCTACACCCTGTATGCTCTTTAATTTCTTCACTACTTCATCCGAATGTGAGATTCCCCGTTCCATCGGACTACTGACCCACACGTGACCATCCATACCCACCAGCCGGGTACGTAATTCCTTCGTAAAACCATTCATAAGTGAAAGCACTATAATAAGAGCTCCCACACCTACTGCCACCCCAATGATAGAAATCATTGAAATAATAGAAATAAAACCCGTTTTTTTCTTGGTTAATAAATACCGCCAGGCAACAAAGATTTCAAATTCAGGCATTTTCCCCACGCTTTTTTTTAAAAACACCTTCTACACAGATAATATACGAAATATATATTGGTTAGAGAAAAATTTTCACTCTTCGACTAGGAATACATCGTTTTTTTTAATTGTTGTCGATCAATAAAACTGTTCAATTCATGACGTTTAATCATGCCTTACGTTGCCCGTAAAGTCTTTAAAGGAAATCGGCTATACCGTCAATTGACAAAGAGATAGTTTTTCAGTGAAGTAAAAAAAAACAGGTGAGCTTGGAGTTGATTTTCTGATGATCCGCGGCTGATAATAGGGGTAATCTAATCGTGTGCGCCCTATTCAAGACAGTGGAATTGAATAAAAAGGGATCAGTCGAAACTATTCATATCTTTCATAAGTTGCGAACGACTTATTCTTTATAAATAATTCTCAGGAGATTTTTTTATATGGCCTCGGCCCAAGTCATGTTCAGGACATCTCCTTTTACGGATGTAAGTATATCCTCAAACCAGAGGAGCCATTCAAGCTCTGATTTTAAAAATTCAAGGCGGCGTTTATAGAGAACGTACACGATGAATGGGTAAGAATCCTTGTCTTCCGGCCATTCGTGCTCTAATTCTTCAATCTGTCTGCGAGCAGCTATTATCCGCTTTCTAACCGTCTCTAAAAGAATTTGCGCATCGGGAGAACCTGCCACCGCGGCGACAAGATAAGCGTCAAGTTCATATTTTGTCTGAAAGTTGAAATTGAAATCTTTATTCAGAAATTCATCAAGAGCTTTTTCTCCTGCCTGAGTAATATGATAAACCTTTCGCAGAGGCCAGGAGCCATTCTGTTCAAAGGTTTTTTTTAATAAACCGGATTTCTCCAGACGGTCAAGGGTTTTATACAGGCCGGCACGTGAAAAATTTACCCATTCATCAGAGCGGCTTTCTTTTACATGGGAAAGGATATTATACCCATATCCGATACCTCTCTTTACATAAGATAGAATAAGCGCCTCATTGAGTGTCATATCCATCTCCGCTTCGAAATAACTATGTACGGACTATTACTCAAATTCTACAAATGAAGAAAACCCTTTTGTTCCCAATTTGTTGACCGGCGTAATTATGTAAGCATTTCTGATAGTTTGATTAATAAAAACATTTTTCGATTTTATGATATTGTTTTTTATCGGTGTCTTTTGATTAGAATCTATTTTGATTTCAAAATAATCGAAGTTGGGAGTGAATGTTGTCAGATAAAAGGCGATACGATCATTATCTTTTCTTTCTAAGGTAGTATTAACATGGTCGAGCATCCACTCAAAATCCGAACGGGTATGAGTAACAAATTTGACTCCACCTTGAGAGAATTTGTCAATTTTATCAAATCCGCCCTCAGAAACCAGAGAAAGAGCATCTTCCCACACAAGATGTGTTTGATAAAGTGCCTGCCAGGAAATTGAACCGTTGCGGGGACTGCTGCTCAGAATATTGTTCATACGCCACATATATATATATTTGAACATAGGCAGCACTTGATCTCTCAGGGATGCAATTTCTGTTGTTTCATGTAAAACGGATACGGGATAGATTTCACGAATTCTGTTTTCAACGGCAACCTTGTGCAGTTCCAAAGCAGATTGAGGGATACTGTCACGGAGATAATAAGTCGCGCTGTTATAAGCATCGAATGCTACCCATTTTCCTTGAGAGTTTACATATGTCTCGCACACGTCATGGGTAAGCGGTTTGCCGTTCGAATCAAAAGCATGCATACTGATAATTCGAGAATTATAGCCGCATGAAAGGCTTAATTGACAAAGGAGGACAGCATATACCTCACTGGTACCCCCTATTCCCTTTACCCGTCTGTTCTCTGTTATAAGGAAAGCTGAAGGCCCTGTAACCGATCCTTGTTCGGGAAGTTTTCCGCCATTCAGAAAAGTGTAGGTATATTTCATAAGAGATTGCATCTTGACCATATCAGAGCCGTTTTCAGGTATTACACGGTCAAGATTATGCAGCTTATAAAGGCTTTTAAGGACTGCAATATCATTTTCATAATCAAAAGGGAAAGACGGAATATTCCAGGAATAATTTGTAAAAACAATGATATTATTTTTCTTCATGTTATTTGGATTCAAAATATCTCTTGCTATATCAATGTTTGGAGTAGGTGTGGGAAGAGAAACATTGATAATACCGAAATCGGCAAGTTTCTTTTTCCGAGAACTCTCGATCTTATTACCTTTATTAAAAGCATCTTCCTGACTGGTCATGAAAGAAGGTTCTGTTCTAATCGGAGTTGGAATATTTTTTTCCTGAGAGGTTGATTTCTGATCTTTCTCTTTGTTGGTGCATCCCAATAATACTACCATGATAGACAAAATAAAAAGCGTGGCCTTTTTCACTCTCTTCTCCTTGAATTAACGTATGGAAAAAAAATATATCAATCCGTTAGAATGAATCAGAAAAATGGTGCGTTGTCAAGCTAAATTTACCAATATGTCGGGTTGAATGACAATAGAACCTGCCAAGAATAAAGTGATTTTAATATAATTTCATAACGGAGTTTATAATAATCGTTTTTTTAAAAAAAGAAAATAGTACATCATATAGTTCAAAACTGAATATCACATTGTACAGTACATTCCTGATTAGTCCGCATAAGATCCGAATGAATAATCCTGTATCTGAATGACACATCATACCATGCCAGAAGGATGGAAGCGGTTTCTCCCCTGCCCCAAAGAGGCATGGTATAACTCTGCCCCGGAACGCTCTCTTCGGGAATATACAACCTCGAATCGTAATTCGGAATGGAAAATAGCCCGGCGGTACATTTGAGGTTCAAGAAACGTTTTCCTCGCACGGTGAGAGATGAACTAAAAAACGGCCCGCCTTTCCCTTCACTTTCAGACCAGACAGTTAACGTCTTCCATCCGAAAGGGGAAGAATGATTCGGTTTTTTCTCCCAACTAAAGCGTAAATTCTTTCTCTCCGTGTTTGTTTCGTCATCCTGGACTGACCGAACGGTTATTATTCCCGTATAACTACTACTGAAATATTTTTGGAGTGAAAAACAGGCTCTCATACGAGTATCCGGCAAAATACGGGAGTATGTACGGCTCATCAGACGAGCCAAATCCAACGATGCTGAAAATCTCGATGAAAGAGGTAATTTTATTTCAACCGATGAATACAGTCCTCGTTCATTGGATGTATCGCCGAAGGATGAAAATCCGCCTGCATGACGGGACCAATAATCAGTGCTGTAGTCACGATAGAGAAAGCTCGCGCCGGCATTTTGCTTTTTTATTTCAATTCCGCCGGTCGCTGTACTTCCGGATTTATGCAATATTGCATGTTCAAAAAAAAACATCAGTGGTTTGAAATCGATATTTCCTGCGATACCTGTATGGACAAAAGAGTTTCCTGAGAGGTCGTTCATGTATTCCTCTCCATCTCGTTGCGCTAAAGAAGGTGAATACTGGGAAACCGCTCCAGTTACAGACAATTCGCCAATAGTTCCCCATTTTAGTGATACGTGACCGCCCTGGATCGTTTCAGTGAGATTGTCACGCTGGCAGCCGCCAACATGAAGGCCGGAAATATCAATTACCGTTGCTTTGCCATTTTCATCCATAGAAGCATCGAGACGACGCACGGATGAAAATAGTTGTATCGAAGCTGGTCCTCTCGTAGTATTTATAAGCAGGCCGCGAAGATAGAGTGTTTCTTCAAAGGCAGTATTCCCTTGATTCTTTGTGTCTGAGGAAAATGTATCAATTCCATTCGCATAACTGCGGCCATATCTTGAAAAGATTAATCCTTGTGCATATCCCGGTCGGAAATCTCCCAGTATGACCTTGCTCCTTCCCTTGTCAAGGATCAATTCCAAGTATGCTGAATATGAATCAACAGCTCTTTGTTCATTGGCGTCACGCTCTGCTAAAATGGAAAATGAATAATGGCCGGATCGAACAGCGGCAGTTTTGAAATAGTACTTTCCCTGCGCCACTGATGTCGGGGGTCGAAGACTATACCCGGTTCGACAGTTACCAGTTGCCGCTTTATCAAAATATACGGCATTTACGGGGTTACTGCTCGTTCGATGAACGTTCGGTGTGGTACGGGATTGTAAATACCATAGAATCGATGATTGAAAAGGGCTCAATTCCGGAACATCAACGATATAATTATTCATATCTCCATGAGAAAGAAGTGAATCTCTTACTGATACAATCAATTCGGCATCGGCGGGAGAAAAATACGGCAGGGAACTAAATTCGGATTTTGATGCGGTAGTAAAATCAAAATCAGGAGGTATATCGGAAAGAATTGTATCGAGATTTACATCCTCATCAAGTGAACCTTCCGGAAAATCTGCGAAAACAGAGTATGTTCTACTCCCTAAAAGAAAAAGGGAAAAAAGCAGGATAGCTATCGCAAAATGGGTGATTTTCATCAAACATCCATGAGAGTGTATAGAAAATACTGATACTACTCACGTTTCATTTGCGGGGCTCTGATGTAACTGCCATTTTGAATACGGACAAATTCCACTGCGATATTCTTGTGTTGTTCGGGGTCTATTGTTATCAAAGATGAGGCGCCCTGGAATGATTTGACCGTTTCCATCGCTTTTGTCAGTGTTTCGGGATCGATGGCGCCGCTTTTAAGACACGCTGAAATGACAGCTCCTGCATCATATCCTTTCATGGTAATGACATCACGATCGTCACGGTAGGTGTCGCCTTTCAGAAATACAGTTCCTGTTCCACCGGATAATTCCCCGACAGGAGCGACCAGATATGAACCGTCAACAAACTGCTTACCTTCTTCCGGAAGCGTTGGATCGTTCCAGCCCGAATCTCCCAGTAATATGGTATTTATATTGTATTCCATGATACGGCTGGCAATTTTAATGGCATCCTGTATTGTTGCAGAAATGTATATCGCATGGATGGTTTCTATGGGACGGAGTTTCTGCGAAGAATATGTACTTGAGTCATCATCGGATGTGTCAGGAAGGGCAACATTGCTCTCGCTTATTTTTACCGTGTCTGCAAAAGTTTCAGCTTTCGGCGCGTGTTCACGGATTTCCCGAATCATCCGAGAAGTATCCAAAGAATCCGATTCAGGATTGAAAAAAGATGTCCAGACTACCTTTCCTTTAAGTTTTTCAATTTCATGGGTAAAAGAATGTGCGGCTTCTTCTCCCCAGCTGTCTTTGCTTGCAACAATAGCAGTGTTGGACAAACCAAGAGTTGTGACGGCAAAATCAGCGATTTTTTCAGCCTGGACATGAGAAGTCAGATTAAGTTGAAATATATACTTCCCGATATTGGTCAATCCTGTGTCAGTGGCGGTTGGCGCGATAAAGGGAATTTCGCTTGCATTTGATTCGACAGCAGCTGGTATATTTGCCGAGCTGTATACCGGGCCGATAATAGCAATTACCCCATCTTCAATAAGTTTTCGGACTTTGAGAACCGAAACTACTGCATCGGATTCTGTATCTTCAACTAAGAGTTCAATTTTCCTTCCATCCATACCGTTCTGCAGGGTAAGCCCCGCTTTTATTCCTTTAAGGAGCGGTATTCCGGTTTCGGCATGTGGTCCCGTCAGTGGGCAGATGCAGCCGATTTTGATTGTTGGACTGTTCACCCACGGTTTATTATTGGACTTTTCATGGATATCTGCGCTGTTCTCAATGTTTTCAATAACCATTGATTGAGGAATGGAACTTTTGCTGGGGGGAAAAGATTCAAAATCGCTATTGTTGATAGCATGAGCGGTGAGAGATGAGTCAAATGATTCTTTGTCAACTACCGGTTTGATCGAATAATAAAGAGCCCGAAGGCAATGATCCCTAAGGTTTTTATCTTTTGTGGTTTCTGCAAGTGATGTAAGAATTTCCAGAGCTTTTTTCCCGTTGCCTTTCTTAAGGCAGCAGGCAGCTTCCATATAATATGTCCAATCACGGTAGCCTGTATGGGGAAATACAGTGCGAAGCCTTATAGCCAGAGAATCTGCTTCGGAATATTCGCCGAGGTTGTAAAATGTTTTTGACAGCATTACATATGCGGAGGTTTCCCGGGGCGAATTTTTATAGAAGTCGATGATTTCCCGGAAGTCCAATCGTGCAGCTATAAACTTCTCTTGTTTATACCGTACAATACCACGTTTGAAAAGGGCTTCGGCATCGTTCGTCTGTCCAAAAATCTCACCTGTCCAGAGAAAGGCAAGAGACAGGATTATTGACCAGAAGGTCAGGTTAATTGATAATCTCTTGGGCATGGGTAAGATCACAAGTTATAATTTCCAAAATCTTCAGGTTTTATATTTCTGAGACGTTTACGAAGATCCATTTTAGACAGGTAATCTTCTTCATTCTCTTCCTCATCCGTGCCTTCATCAAAATCATCGTCTTCGGGATTTTCTTCATCGGCAGGTGAAAGTTCAACGAAAGAATCTTCCAACTCTTCAGAAATATAGATAGGAGATTTCATTTTAAGAGCCATTGTAATTGAATCGGACGGACGTGCATCAATTTCAATAATTTCATTTTCTGAAGCCAGAAGATAAAATTTTGCATAAAACGTGTTTTCTTTGAGCGCACTAACTACTACTTTTTGAAGATGCGCGCTAAATCCTTTAAGAATGGATTTCAGAAGATCATGAGTCAGGGGTCTTTTATAAGACATTCCTGATAACTCCAATGCAATTATACCTGCTTCATTTGGTCCAATCCATATTGGGAGCAAACGTTTACCATCTCGTTCTTTTAATAATACAACCGGAGAATTGGAGATGGTATCAAAAGCCAGTCCGGAGACATAAACTTCTATCATGAATAGAATTCCCAAAAAACTACATGCAGTTACTCTTTAACAACCCATACCTTTACATGGGCTTCGATCCCATGCGCAAGATCAATTGTTACTTCGTAAACGCCCAGTTCTTTTATTGGTTCTTCTATGTTAATTTTACGATGATTTATATCATAACCTTTTTCTTTGAGAAGATCGGAAATGCTCTGTGAATTGACAGATCCGAAAAGCTTTCCATCATCGCTGACTTTGACAGACGTTGTAAGGGAAACTTTTTCCAACTCAACTTTTTGCCTTTCAGCTTCCGCAAATTGCAACTCCAATTTCTTCATCTTCTGCTGTTTTTCGAGATCAATAATTTTAATGTTTCTGTCGGTCGAAATGTACGCCAAACCTTGCGGTATAAGATAATTACGAGCGAATCCCGGTTTTACATCAATAATATCGCCAGAAGCCCCTGTTCCTTTAACATTTTCTCGCAGAATAACTTTCATTGTAATTTTCCTTCTTTGCCGTCTGTATTGGATTGTGACTGTACGAATCTTAACTTGTACCAGTTGTCAATAACTCCGATTAAAATGAGAAAAACTCCTGAAAAAGCAAGTGTTATAAAAAATATTAACCATAGTAAAATTCTTGGGATCCTACCCATTGAGGTTCTGTTCATAAAATGGGTAATTATCGCCAGACCTTGAAAACAATAAAGACCTGCCATAACACAAAAAATATTGAGAGCGATATAAAAGGTCGGTTCGTATTCACTGAGAACTATCCCGAAACTTACAAGAAAAATCCAGATTGCATGGAATGGAACAGTGAAAGTATACAAAGGAGGAACCTGTTCTGGTACCTCCTTTACCTTTTGCATCGTCCAGTTGCTGAAAAGAAACGATAACCATGCAATAACAAGTGAGCTGAGAATAAGGATCGACAACCCTACTTTAAAAACACCCCTCATCATGACCAGGGCATTATCTGCAGCGTTCTTGGCATTATCAGGAGACATGAATGCCTTGTACATTCCCAGAGCTTCCTGTTTGATACTCTCAAGAGTATCAGGAGATGCACCGTTAATTACAAGGGGCAGTCCCACCACCAAAGCCATTATTGCACCGGGTAACGATGCGGCAGCCAAACGCCAGGTAAACCTGCCGCTGAACCAGCCAAATTCACCGATGATAATTCCAGTCAATGCAGTTTTTAAAAAAACGCCGGGAGTCAGTGTAAGGTCGGGAATTAATAGAGAACAGGTACCTATAATTCCAAAAACTGTGTATACAATCCCTGTTTTCCAGCCATATTTACGAGCGATAAAAGCTGCAAGAGCGATGAAAGGGATCTCCGCCGGACCGATTGTCAGCTGGTTCAAAAGATACCCGGAAGCATCCATTCCACCCATCAGCAGAGCAAAGAACAGTCCAGACAGCAATCCAGCTCCCGGAAAAAAAATCCATATGTTTTTCAGGAGCGAAAATGACATGTGTCCCTTTTCATCGAGTTTGCAGTTCAGCAAATAAATCTATTTTACAATCTCAGAAGTAAACGGCAGTATACCCATATACCGTGCACGCTTAATAGCGATTGTAAGCTTACGCTGATGTTTCGCACAATTTCCAGACATACGTCGTGGAGTGATTTTCCCACGTTCAGTAATATAATTTCTAAGTTTTTTCTCGTTCTTGTAATTAAAATCGAAGTCCTTGTTCTCACAGAACTTACAAATCTTGATTTTTCCTCGTCTATCATTCAGCACTATTCCTTCTCCTTCTCCTGATCAGTTTCAATTTCTTCGTTTTCCGGCAGGTTCATATCTATTTCTTCATCAAGGTAATCATCTGTCTCTTCATCAACATCGGTTAAATCAGGTTCTTCAAAATCTTCATCGGTGTCTTTTTTCGATACCTGTGAAGATGCTGATTCCCCAACCGCTCCTTCATCACGGATATAATCAGGATGTTTTCCTTCATAAATGAGTGTCATGTATCTTAATATACTTTCATGAAGTCTGAGATCACGTTCGAAAGAGGCAATCATAGTCGGTTCAGCACGATAATAGAAGATTACATAATACCCATGATTACATTTTTTCATCTCATAGGCAAGTGTACGCTGCCCCCAGCGCACTGTCTGATCGATTTCTGCGCCAAGCTTTTGAAGAATGCCGGAGAATTTCTCGATGATCGCCTCTCGGGCGGCCTCTTGAAGGTTACCGTCAATAATGAATGTAGTGTCGTACTTTCGCATTATTCCTCCCTCTGGACACCGGCTCTCACTCGTATAATCGTGCGGAGCAAGGATTGTGAAAAATGTGTCCTGGTTCGAGAAAAATATCGAACCAGGACGTGATTAATATTAAACTTCGATTCTTCAGATAATTCTTACCTTCCGTAATGCAGGAGTATTGGAGCAATAACAAGCGAAACAATACTCATAAGTTTGATTAAAATGTTCATCGCTGGTCCGCTCGTATCTTTGAAAGGGTCGCCAATTGTGTCTCCTACAACTGCTGCCTTGTGTGCGGGTGACCCTTTTCCACCGTGAAGGCCAGCTTCTATTGATTTTTTTGCATTATCCCATGCACCGCCAGCATTCGCCATAAAAAGAGCCATGAACACCCCAACGACTGTTGCGCCCGCAAGAGTTCCTCCAAGTGCTTCTCGACCTAAGATAAAACCGACTAAAATGGGAACAATAAGAGCGATAAGGCCCGGGGCAATCATCTCATGGAGAGCTGCTGTAGTGGATATCTTTACGCATTTTGCTGAATCGGGTTTACCTGTTCCTTCCATGATACCCGGAATTTCCCGGAACTGACGACGCACTTCCTCGACCATTTTAAAAGCTGCTCTTCCTACAGCTTTCATAGTGTGCGATGCCACAAAAAATGGAACACATCCGCCGATAAATAGACCAATTACCGTAGAAGTATCGATAAGATTTATTATTGAAAGCCCCGCAGCGGAAGTGTAAGCGGCAAAGAGCGCAAGCGCTGTGAGAGCTGCAGACCCGATAGCGAATCCCTTTCCCATTGCAGCAGTAGTATTACCAAGAGAATCAAGACGGTCGGTGATGGCGCGGGTTTCAGGACCGAGATTACTCATTTCAGAAATTCCACCCGCATTATCGGCAATAGGACCGTATGCATCAACAGTCATAATAATGCCAACTGTAGCAAGCATTCCAACCGCTGAAAGACCAATTCCATAAATGCCTGATGCCATGTAAGAAATATACATCGCAATACAAATGAAGAGAACAGGCAGGATTGTTGATTCCATACCAACGGAAAGTCCGGTGATCGCATTTGTGGCAGGACCTGTCAAGGATGAGTCGGCGATTCTTCGGACTGGTGTTGAGCCGGTATAATATTCTGTAATAAGTCCGATGATAATTCCTGCAGTTGTTCCAGAGACTATAGCCCAGAATGGTCCGGTAATTCCTGTCATTGCGGTTATAATAAAATAAGATGCAAATATAAAGAGACCCGCTGCTATGAATGATGAATAACGGAGAGCAGAAGCGGGATTAAAGTTCTTTAATACTGGCATACAAAAAACGCCAATAATTGAGCTGACAAGACCTGCAAGAATCAGAATAAGAGGCAATTGCATGAATGCAACTTGATTCTGAATAATGATATCTCCAAATTTTGCACTTGTCGATATTGTTGCTGCAATAGCAAGTGAGGCGACAACAGAACCAACATATGACTCGAAAATGTCGGCGCCAAGTCCGGCAACATCACCGACATTGTCTCCAACATTATCTGCAATAACCGCCGGGTTACGGGGATCGTCTTCAGGAATGCCTGCTTCAACTTTTCCTACAAGGTCTGCCCCGACATCAGCTGCCTTGGTGTAGATTCCACCACCAACTCTCATGAAGAGTGCCATTGAAGAGGCACCCATTGCGAAACCATTGATAATGGCCGCTTCCTCAGGGCTGCGAAAAATATTAAACAAAATAGAAAGCCCAAGAAGGCCTATGCTTGCTACCGCAAGTCCCATCACCGAGCCACCGAAGAAAGCCATGGTAAGAGCTTTTCCCTGTCCGAAAAGTTTTGCCGCCCAGGCAGTTCGTACATTCGCACGAGTAGCGGCATTCATTCCTATGTAACCCGCAAGAAGGGAGCAAAGCGCGCCGCTAACAAACGTAACTGCTGTTAGAAGACCATTCTGAGGGAGAAAAAAGGTCAGGCAGAGGAAAACAATAATGATAAAAATTGAAAGCACTGAATATTGCTGAAAAAGATACGCCATAGCACCTTCATGGATACGTTCGGCGATTTCTTTCATTACATCAGTACCTGCTGGCTGTCGTTTTATCCATAAGAAAACCATCAGTACAATTACCAGTCCAATAACACCGACGACAGGTGCAAACATGATGTTCATGTGCTTCTCCTCTGCGTTAGGTCAATTGTTTAAGTTTTCAGGACATTAGTAATTTCAGCATGTGCGTTTTCAATTCCACCTGTTATCCAAGCTTCTATGCACATGGAAGCTTTTTCAAAAACTTTATCAATTATTTCAAGTTCTTGTGAACGAAAAATCTCCAAAACATACGTCACCATATCTGAACCCGAAGGTCTGGGGCCAACACCTATTCGAAGACGTGCAAAATCATCTGTACCGAGCGAGGTTATAATACTTTTCAGCCCGTTATGACCTCCGGCCGAACCTTTTGATCGTATTCGAAAATTTCCAATTTCCAGATCAACATCATCAACAACGACTAGAAGTTCGGAAAGATCTCTAATCACACCTTTAGTACAAAGACTGGTGAGAGCTTTTCCAGATTCATTCATAAAGGTGTTCGGTTTTACAAAGAGTACTTTGTTTCCCTCAATCTCTCCCTCAACACTGGAATAAATTCCAGAACTCTTCTTGAACGAAACACGCATTCCAAAGAAGTTTTTTACAGTTTCTGCGGCGCTTCGCCGAAAAGAGATTCTTCCCTTGTATTTACCTTCCACCATACTGTCAAGAAGCATAAATCCGGCATTATGACGTGTGTTCCGATATGCTGTGCCTGGATTTCCAAGCCCCACAACAGCGAGCAAAAGGTTATTCCCCCTCTTTTTTCTCGTTGATTACTTCAGGTTCGGCCGTTACAGCTTCGGTCGGTTCTTCCACTGCTACTATTTTCGGGGCGACAACATGTACAACAGTGGCATCTTGCTCAGCTAAAAACTCGAACTTATCATGGGGAAGATCATTGACATGTATACCTTCTCCCGTATGCAAATTCGTGACGTCGACCTTGATATCATCCGGGATATCAACAGGAAAGCATAATATCTCCACAGAGTGAAGAATATGTTCCAATAAACCGCCTTCATTTTTTACACCAAATGGAATCCCGACGATACGGATCGGAATTGTCACATGCATTTTTTCTTTGAGTGAGATATGTTTGAGATCGATATGCATGACATCGCCGGAAAGGGGGTCATGCTGTATTTCGTAAATGAAAGCCTTTACCTTCTTTTTTTTGTCGCCTACGGTAAGGTCTACAACAACATTTCTTCCGAATGTGTGCAAAAGAGAAATTAATTCTTTCGAATCAAGTGAAAGAAGAGAGGGGGTTTCACCCGGCCCGTAGAGAACACCCGGTATCAGTCCTTCATTTCGAAGATGTTTAGATACCTGTTTCCCCTTGCCGGTCCTTATTTGCGCCTTTAGATATGCTTCTGCCATTCATCCTCCGATGATTATGCTATATTATAATATTAGGTTGTAACCGTTGAACTTGGCTGGGGCGGGAGGATTCGAACCTCCGATTGCGAGTTCCAAAAACTCGTGACTTGCCGCTTGTCGACGCCCCAGCAATAGAAAACTTTAGTTTTGTAAAATAACCCTTAAAACCCATAAAGTCAAAATAAAAATGCTTGTTTGGTTGTTGTTCGTAAAGATGTGCAACAACTATCAATTAGCATTATATGCCATTCGTCGTTCAATAGATGCGTCAGGACTTTATTGCTGTGAATTTATCAAAGGTTTTCCCAAAAAGGAATTGAACGTCACGATTGACATCTTCCTCCCTCACTTTCCATCCGGATTCTGCAAGATCAAGATATTTCTCTTCCAGGACGTTAACGATTATTTTTCTAAAGTGACGCCATTTATAGAGGAGCTGGTCAAGAACACGCGCATCGGAATGCTGCGGGATCATGGAAAGACCGAGAAGTTCGAGTCTTTCACGGGTTATTTCGTCGATGATACTCGGATTATTGAGAAACCACCAACAGCCGAATATCATCAGGTTTGAAAATTTTCTGGCTGTTACGCAGAGTTCATGCTGATTTTCACGGGAAAGCATTGTGACAAGAAAACGATTGTCCGGATATTCGGAACAGAGTTTTTCTAGTACACCGATATTGCATTTGCCAACACTATCCCCGGCTAATCTGAGATCTGGGTTGACAAGTTTTTTAACACCAATCATCATAGCAAACGGGATGTTGAGTTCTCTTCCCACCGGCAAAACACAGTGTTCGATAATGATTCCGCACGGAGACTTTTCTGGGAATAAAAATGAAGGAGGGAGAGATGCCGCCATATAAACGGGTCCTATTCTTTTTGACCAATCCAAAAGGAAACGTCGTATTTCACGAAGAGTCCAGGGGCCCAGTCCATTTTCCACCTCATATCCCCAGGATTTCAACATGGAGCAAGAATACTTCCAGTCATAAAGAAGACGGTCAATACGAAGCGCTGCGCTGAACCGTGAATCACGGTGTATCTCACGGCCCCATATTTCTCGTTCAGTGTCGTCGAACGGGTCATTAGTCATCACCACTTTTCGGACATTGGCCTTGTTGAATACCAGGTCAATATAGTCGGGAGCTTTCATATCTCTAAAAAAGGAACGAATGCTTTTCAGGTTTCGTTCTCCGGGGTCAAATCCCAATTCCTGAATACAGGTTACGACACCTCTGCACGCTTCGGAAATTGGAGAACGTTCAAGAAAAAGATGATGCCAGACATAATCTGCCTTTTCTTCCTTGCTCAACGACCAGAATTTTTCATACGGCATCGGAGCGGCCAGTAAAACCTCTGCGGTTAGATAGTGATAGGTCAGAAGATCATCGATTCCCCAGAGGAGTAGATTTCCGAAATTCACATCAAAGATATGGGTATGCACATCCACTAAAGGTGTCTTCAGAACCGCAGTTTTAACCATCTGTTTTATGGCGTCTCTATCTATTGCAGCATTCATTTGCCTCTCTTCTCCCCTATCTTTTTCAGGATGGCAAATTACCTTAGAACTTATAACGGGTGGGATCTTCCACACCGGCTTCTTTGAATCCTTTACTACGAATCTGGCAGCTGTCGCATTCACCACACGAAAAACCCTCAGGAGAAGGATCATAGCAGCTTAATGTGGAAGCGTAATCAACTCCCAATCCCGAACCGGTTTTAATGATTTGAGCTTTTGATAAATTTATGAGCGGAGTATGTATGGCAATCTTATGTCCTTCGACTCCTTCTTTTGTGGCGAGATTTGCCATGTTCTGAAAAGCGTTGATGAATTCTGGACGACAGTCAGGATAACCGGAGTAATCAACAGAATTAACACCGATGAATATATCATGAGAGCCGATAACCTCCGCCCAGCCGAGGGCATAGGAGAGGAATATCGTATTTCGGGCCGGAACATAGGTAATAGGAATACCATGAGCAATTTCACCAGCCGATCGGTTTTTTGGAACCTCTAAATCCGAGGTTAAAGCAGAGCCTCCAAACAACCGTAAATCTATAGTTACCAGAACTCTCTTTTTAATATGGAAACTATCGGCAATCCATTGCGCGGCTTCCAATTCACAGGAATGCCTCTGCCCGTACGAAAAGCTCATGGTACAGGCTTCGAACCCGTCTCGAACTGCAATGGCGAGCGTGGTTGCCGAATCTATTCCTCCGGAGAGAAGAATAACCGCTTTTTTAGGATTGCTGTTCATGGTTGCTGGCCTTACGGTAAGTTGCACGGTAATGGTCGCTTTCAGCAACGGTCACCGAGAGAACGGAAATACCTTCACCGGATATTTCTTTTGAAAGTCTGTTAAATAATATGTAAGCGATATTTTCAGAGGTGGGATTTATCGTTAAAAAATATTCGTGTTCATTCAAAAATCGGTGATCAAAATCTTTAACTGATTCTTTAAGTATTTTGGCTATTATTTTGAAATCCATAGCCATGCCAATATTCGAATTATTCTGCGCTGCGACGATAACGGTGACTTTAAAGGTATGCCCGTGTATACGGCCGCAATCCCCTTCATAACCTCGTAAGCAGTGCGCCGCAGAGAACTGAGCATCAACACTGAGTTCGAACAAAAGATTCCTCGAAATAAAGAAGGTTTATTTAGCTTTGATTTTCCATGCTACCCGTGTGAGGGTTTTCTTTTCACGGGTTATTTCGAGAGCGATAGACTGATTCTCGGTACCAAAAAGGTCTTCCTTGAAAAAGGTTACTCGATTGAAATAAAGTGTAAATCCGCCCCGTATCAGATTTCTGGGTAATTTGTAACGCTGATTTTTTAAATATACGCTGTCCTGCTCAGAGACCGCAGGTGTTACGATTATTTGCAAAGGTTCGATCATTACACCTTTTGAGTCGATAATATAAATTGACCAATACTTGGGATCGAGAGACAAAGGAGAAAAACCGGACTCCATTTCGATACGGATACGGAATTGTCCTTTCTTTACCTGATCATCGAGATATTTACTGCGAAAATCTGTAAACGCTTTTTGATCAAGAGAATCTTTCATGG
>JBAYHX010000009.1:0-21738 GCA_041665965.1 Candidatus Latescibacterota bacterium | reverse complement strand
GGACAATCAGCTCGCTGCCGATGCAGTCCCCTCCCCAGGAACGGGGGCCGCCGATGATGAACACTCCCTGTTCATGGAATGTGCGGAGCTTTTCGATGAGTTCTTTGGAGGCGGCTGCATTGGTGATGATCAGATCGCCCTTTTCGGCTTTTGCCGGAAAATCTTTCACAAAGATATCTGTGTCCCCGGGACGGTTCGGCCATATGTCATAGGTCGTCCGGTGCCCCATATCCCAGCTTATATAACACTTATTCCCGCTTTTGACCGTTTCCGCAACACGATAGGAAGTTTCAAGAAGTTCATCTGACTGGGTAGATTTGATACGGTCAAGCTGTTCACGCATACGGGAGGTGAATTGCAGAGCGAGAGGAGTTTTATCCCGCGCCTGCGCTCCTCCGCTGAAAGCGGTAATTCCCGCAAGGGAGAGAGGAATAAGTTTCAAAGCATTCCGTCGTTCCATGAAACCTCCTTTATTCCGGATTCAGGTTTCTTATTCTTTTGATATTTTTTTGATCGGCGTTCCCTTATAAACATCCAAATTATCAATGCACATTCTTGTGGACCAGGTGCGGATTCCTATCCAGGCGGAAGAATCCATCGTCAGCGGGGTGTCATCCCAGGCTTCCAGAAGAATCTCTCCGTTCATCCAATAGGTGATATGCCCGCTGTTGAATTCAAGGGTTATACGGTTGGTTTTTCCCGATTTCACCGGAGAATAATTGGTGTTTGCAATTGCTTGTCCACGTTTATAGAAACTGGTGCAATTGTTCCAGAAGGAACCGGTGGTGAGAGCATATCCGCTGTTGAAAAAATTCTTATCGGGAGTGGAATTAAGGAGAACCGTAATATCACCCATCAAGCCTTTTGTCGACCAGTCGGTAGCCTCAAAATCGATGCGAACAGGATTATAACTGCACGGGGTCAGGAGAATTGCCCGGTTACGGTCCCCTTCGATAGCCCATAGTTTGCCGTTGTGAATTCCCCATTTTCCTTCAACGATACGGTATGATTCAATATCCTTTGGATCGTCGAAAGTAAAAGAGGCGACTTTTTCCCAGGCAACGATCTGGGTGCGGATAGTCCTGCTGAGATTTTTATAGTTCTCCATATCTATGATCCCTGTCGATTGCAGCGATGAGCAGCCGAAAATACTGAAAACGGTGATAGTCACTAGTATGATAGTAAGAAAATGGCATAAATCAAACCTGCCATTTCTGAGGCGGGCGGGTATACCGGTACATTTTTTCTTATCCATAGAGAATCCCTGTATGACGGAAGAATGTTCATCATGATTTTTTATATACCCTTTGTGCATCAGGCTGTCGATTGACTTCGACCTCGACAAGTTCGTTTACCAGGACTTTTATCATTGAGTATCTGGCCATTGATATGGGGCGGCGTCCTTATTTTCTTTCAACGATAACGGCAGTTCCATAACAAAGCACTTCTGTGACACCCCCAAGAATCTCCGTGGCGTCGTAACGAACGCCAAGGACTGCATTTGCGCCCAGTTCTTCAGCGTGGGTAACCATCATTTCGAAAGCCTCGGATCGGGTTTTCTCGCATAGAGAACTGAACAGGGTGATATTTCCCCCGAACAATGTCTGCAGACCTCCCCCTATTGTGCCGAAGAGAGACCGTGAACGTACAATGATCCCGCGCACCACCCCGAGGTTCCTGGTAACCTCATAGCCATCAAGGGCAAACGTAGTCGTTGTCATGGCGTGGTCCATTATTCTTCTCCTATGTAAGGGGTTATTCCCGAAACAATAAAATAGAAAGTTCGAGGGAAGGTTCAAAGACTTTTTGAAGAGATAATCTGTCTTTTCCGAGCCCGGGCCCTTTGAAGTAATACACCAAGCAGAAATACCACAATGGCAATGTTCAGGAGGAGTATCATGACGCGAAAGACAGTGACCCGCATTATTATTTCAAAGATTTCCATAGGCATGAAAAGAGAATCCGCGATGATCGCTAGCCATTCTGCCCAAACTTTATCCAGCCAGAGTCCTCCAGCTTCAATAAACCGCAGGACTGCATACATCAAAGCGGAAATACTGAGCAGCAGAAGCTGAGGATCCTCCATATGCGACAATGTATTAATAAAAATTTGCGGGAACTTGTGCGCCGGATTCAGATTGAGGAATAGAACGATATCTTCCGCCTCGACTTCAAGATTGTGTTGTATAAGCGAAAGCAGCCCCAGTCCAACTACAAGCACGAGAAGCCCCTTGGAAGCTTCGAATATCGCAAAACCATGCAGTACAGACCGTGTGGTCGAACCATCATGGCGGTTTGAAGCATTACGAAAAAAAATCATGCGTTTCTCTTTGCCATATTATGGTTCATCGTGAATTTTCTTCAGCAGCCAGGCAATGTTATCCGCAAAATTACGGATGGTGCGGATTCCCTCTTCATCTTTCAGAACATCTTCCTTTTCCCTGCCGAATGCAATATTCCAGTAACTGCTCCCCGGCACAATCATTCCATTGATCATGAACCACATGAGAAGCTGGGCAAAGGTGAAATTCTGCCCGACTCGCCGCGCCACAGTAACAGGACCGCCAACTTTTCGGTTGAAAAGGTTGCCGTTATGACGGGAGACATATCCGGCGCGATCCAAAAGAGCCATCATTTCCGGAGTTGCCGATCCGAAATATACCGGAGAACCGACAATGAAACCATCCGATTCGAGCATTTTTCTGAAAATGGGATCGAAATCATCTTTCAGGATGCAGCGGGCTTGCTTACTGCATGCGGTGCAGGCAGTACAGGGGAGAATGGATTTTCCCGCAAGTGAAATGAATTCGGTTTCGATACCCTTGCCATCGAGCACCTCCAGCGCCGTTTTCAAAAGAATTTCCGTGTTGCCCCCGACACGCGGGCTGCCCGATATCGCTATAATTTTCATTATATGATCTCCTTTAAAATATCTCTCGCAAAGTTCGCAAAGAAAACTTTTTAGCCAGACACTTCGACAAGCTCAGTGTCCGGAAGCTCAGTGTCCGGAAGCTCAGTGTCCGGTGAACGCTGGCTGAGCATGTCGAAGCCAGCTTCTATTCATGTAATTCTTGTAAATCCTGTCTAAAATTTATTTTCAGATTTCACCATTTCATCCGCAATTTCCATCGTTTTCTGTGCGGCCCTTTCCCATGTGAAAGACAGCGCCCAGGCAACGGCATTTTTTGTTAATTCCCCGCAGTATTTTTCGTCCGATAACAGCATGATCAGTTGTTTTGCCAGCGCGCGGTGATCGCCATACGGAAAGAGCAAGCCGGTCTCGCCGTTTTTCACCGAATCCCGAAGGCCGTCGGCGTCGGAAGCCACCGCCACTGTCCCGCAGGCATTCGCTTCGATGTTGGTCAGCCCCCAGCCCTCGCGGGGCGAAGGGTTCACAATCACATGGCTGCGGCGCATCCAGTCCACTTTTTCTTCGGTTGTAACAAAGCCGGTGAAAAGTACTCTCTCCGCGACCCCCAGTTTTTGGGCCAGTTGTTTCAATTCTTGACGGTTATCTCCCGATCCGACGATAACCAGCCGTACTGACGGAATCCCGGCGGCCACTTCCGGCAAAGACCGTATAATCACATCCACGCTCTTGTACCGTTTGATCCTTCCCACATACAGGATGGTCGGCGGTTCGAATTTGGCCGCCGCCGGATCGACGTTATAGATGGAGTGGTCCATTCCGCAGTATACGACCTTAATGCATTCCGGCCTGACCCCGCGCCGGAGGAGATCGTTCCCGGTGCTTTCCGAGATCACCTCGAACATCGCGTTACGGTACACCCGGGGAATGGGAAACTCCATCAGGTACACATAGGAGGCGACAACGGAATTTGTCTCCTTGTATACCGCTTTGCCGAAAAGATGGGGGATGACCGCGAGGACGGGTTTTTTAAGATAGAGCGGGGTAAACAGCGGAACTTTGTTGATATCGTCCACAACAAGGTCGAAATTCTCCGCCCGGTCAAGCTTCCTGAGGAGCCGCGGCGCGACGAAATTGAACGTTTCCCGTGAGCCTGTCCGCACTATCCGCATACCCTTGTATTCATCGGTGCGGCCGCCGCCGGGAAAGCCGGATGCCACAAGCGTGACCTCGTCTCCGCGCTCCACGAACCGTGAAAATATCTCGGTGATGTGTACCTCTGCGCCGCCCGCCTGGGGATTCGCCATATCCATCCAATTGACAATTAGAATCTTCATGAAATCTCTCGAAAAAGAAAGAAGGTAAAGCATGAATACTGAATAAACTAGTATACGGGAAGGGGGGGGAAAATGAAAGAATTAAATGCCATCCGGGAAGGATAAAAAAGCTTGACAGTGAGATGAAGCATGGTATTTTGACACTTATTGCAGATGATACCTGACCGAATTCCACTATGAAGGATCGTACATGTCAATTCCATCGCTTAATGAACTTATCCCTGTCCTGCAAATTGCTATAGGCCCGGTCATTCTCATCTCAGGCGTCGGGCTTTTGCTCCTGAGCATGACCAACCGTCTGGGGAGGGTGATAGACCGCGCCCGCATTCTCCATCGCGAGATGCGTACCGAAAGACAGGAGGATCATGAGAGTATCCGCAGTCAGCTTCAGATTCTTCACGGGCGGGCCATTCTCATTCGACGGGCAATTATATTTGCTTCGATGAGCGCTCTTCTTGCTGCATTTCTGATTATCAGCTTGTTTCTTGCGGCGCTTTTACAACTGGATGCAGGGTGGCTGATCATGGTTCTTTTCATCGGGTGCATGATTGCATTGATCTGGTCGCTGATCGTGTATATTCAGGATGTCAATCAATCGCTCCTGGCTTTCAAACTGGAATTAGGCCAGGGGCAGGATTGAGAGTAAGTTGACCACAGGGGAATTGGGTTGTTTTGATGAAGATATAGTAACTTCCAATTTCTTTATATTGATTTTATCTTGGATGTTATTCCACCATGTTTTTTTATAAATAATATTAGCTTATCGAGAATAAACATCACGTTTTAACTCACCCCTTGATCCCCTCTCTTGAAAAGAGAGGGGAAGACCCATATCTGTATGAAAGAGAATGTATTATAAAATAAAACAGGGGTTTCCCCTCGCCCGTTCACGGGAGAGGGGACATGGGGTGAGGGCGTCTTTATCCGCTCATTTTATAACCTTTGCTGCGACAAACAGATAAGCGGTTATAATAGTTTATCATTTTCTCATGCAAATAATTAAAAATGATTTTTCAATGGGTATTATAAAGAAAACTACAGAATTACTTGTCAGTCAGTTGAGGCAGCATCGAATGAAAAAAGAGGGAAGCCAATCATGAGATTTGCCCCCCGTTTCATGGTGAATAAAAGGAGGATACATACAGTATGAATTGTGATCGCAGAACTTTTTTGAAGCAGGTTGGTGTTGGCAGTGCGGCGGCCTTTGTTGGCAGCAAACCGGTGATCTCCACAGCGCAGGCAGACAAAATGAACGCCGGCAAGGGAGCAAAATCCGGTGCGCCGGTTATGCCGAAGCAGATGACTTTGCTGACTATGCGGAGCGGCGAAGAGTATACCCTCGGCGTGAGGCTGGAAAAGGGTATTCTCGATGTGAGAAAAGCCGCAAAATTTTTCAAGAGCGGTGCGCCGGCCACGACCGACGACCTTTTCCGGCGAGGCGATCAGGGGTTGACCGAACTCATCAATAAAGCGCTCTCGAGAGGGAAGGGGCTGTTTGTGGAGGAGAGCCGAATCGAATTCGGCCCGTGCGTTACCAATCCGGGAAAAATCATTTGTGTTGGACTCAACTACGTCAAACACGCCCGTGAGACCAATAATCCCATTCCCAAGTTTCCGATCCTGTTTAATAAATATAACAATACGTTGAACTCCCATAACGGCACGATCCGGGTTTCCGGTATTCCAGCCGAGCAATTTGACTACGAGTCAGAGCTGGTGATCGTCATGGGCAGGCGTGCGGCGGGCGTGAGCGAGGCTGAAGCGCTCTCGTACGTTTTTGGCTATTGTAACGGCAATGACTTTAGCGTCCGCGACCTGCAGATGCGCAGCAGCCAGTGGATGATCGGCAAAACCTGCGATGGGTGTGCTCCCATCGGTCCTTACCTTGTGACAGCCGATCAGGTGCCCGATCCCGATAATCTGAAGATAGAGTGCACCGTAAATGGTAAGGTGCGGCAGTCCTCGAACACGGGCGACATGGTGTTCAACTGCGCTCAGATAATCAGTTATACTTCGAATCTTATGACGCTGGAACCCGGCGACATCATATTCACCGGAACGCCGGAGGGCGTGATCGCCGGCTATCCGAAAGAAAAACAGGTGTGGTTGAAGCCGGGAGACAAGATCACCACGGCGATTGAAAAACTGGGCGAGCTAAAGTTCAGCCTGACCTGATCGACATATTTCAAGAGGGCATGGCCGGCGCCGCTCCTCATGGTCACGATGGTGTTTCTCAGATCAGCGGGCGCTGGTTTTGTGAGAGGGTAACCGGCATGTAAGTGCAAACAGCGTGAGCTCGGTTCCCCGGCGGAACAGCTTTTCAACAAAACGAAGCGTGTTCCTCACCCCGGCAATCTCCGAATCAGGAGAGTACACGAAGGGCGGGTGAGGTCATCTCTTCTTTTCCCTCTGTATGCTCATCATAAACGCTATACTTCCCGGAAGCGATCCGATAAAACCTGCGGAATACGCCAGAATGGTATAGGAAACGATAACGGGCTGACTTACCCCGACTCTGGATAAGAGGATCACGCCCATCATTTCCCGGACTCCCACCCCGCCAAGTGAAATGGGGATGCTGGCGATTATCTCCATCAATGGAACGAAAAGCGCGAAATACATAAACCCAAGCTCGATTCCCACTGCTCTCGCGCAGAGGAAATGCACGCCAATCCGGGTAAGCTGAATGAAAATAGAGGTTACTGTTATTGCGAGAAGGGTTTTTGGCGCACGGGTCAGGAGATTGATCTCGTAATAAACCCCGCTCATCTTGAGAAGGATTTCACTGGGGAGGAACCGTCCGAACACACGGTTCACAAACCTGCCCGCGGGTTTCACGGCGAAAAATCCGATGAATGCGCCCAAAAGAAGGAACATTAAAACTGCCACCGGAAGAACTTCCATGGAAGGGCCGCTGGGCAGAAACAGGAATCCGCACAGGCTGAACATCACCAGAACAAGCAGGCCGATCACCCGGTCGGACAGAGTGGATGAAAAAGCCGAAACCGCTTTTCCGGATGCTTTCGAGGCCTGATAGATTCGTATGATGTCTCCGCCGACAAACCCCGGAAGGACAAAATTAAAAAACAGGCCGGTGAAATACCGGCCGACAGTGCCGGCAAATCCAAGGTTAATTCCATGAAAGCCGAGGAGTATTCCCCATTGTTTCGCTCCAATAACTCCGCTGATGATGAAAACCAGAACGGCGGCAGCAAAAAAGAGCGGGTCGGCGGTGAGAATGTTGCCAAGAATTTCTCCAACGCCGAATTTATAGAGGATGAAGAAAAGAAGCGCCGCCGAGAAAATGCCTTTTGCAGGGCGTGATGTCAATAATCCGAGGAATTTTTTATGCATGAATCTTCCCGAAACAGGGGGTATAAAAGGCAGATTTTTCTCAATCAACGAATACTGAGGAGAGCGTATGAAGGACTAACAGCCTGGTATAAAAACCTATTGAATAAAATCCCCGCTTCTTCTCTACTCACCTCATGGCCCTTTCTCTAAGCATTCCACGAACACAAGAGGACATAACTTCTTATGAGCCTTCTTGTTCTCCCTCCATAGGATAGAGAGGGGCAGGGGGTGAGTTTATTCAATCCCGTACTTTCTCATAACTGTATTTTGTCGAATCCCGTGAGGTGCTGCTGCCAAGGAATTCTTTCAAAAGAAGTTCCCGTGATTCTATGACGGACTTGTCCCCCGGAGCGATGGTGAGAATTTTGTCAAGGGCTGCGAGAGCGCCGGAATAATATCCACCGGAATAGAGAAGGGCGGCAAATGTTTTCCAGACTTCGGTTTTAGAAAAATCATCCGTCATTCGATTCTGTTCTGCCTGGACAAAAGAATAAGCTCTACTGCGTTCTCCGACCCGGTCCAAAAGTGCATAAAGATGGAGCCTGTTGTCAAATGAACTCATGGGAAAATCTGAAGCGGCCATTTCTTCTTTGACATAATTTTTCACCTGCGTGTTCAGATTAGCTGAAGCCAGAACCTGATAGAGCAGTACTCTTTTCCCAAGATCATTCGATGTTTTTGTCAGCGCGCCTTTGGCTGCCCGAAGAGCGTTCGTTGAATCACCCATTGACGCATACCGTTCGGCCAGTTGCGCGAAACCGATGAAATAGTTTGTCACCAAATGACGCGTGTTGGGGGGGATATAGTTGTTTGGATCGCTCAATCCGCGGTATTTGTATTTATTGAAAACATTGTTATCGAGAACAGGTATATTCACCAGCATCTCACCCGGCCGGGCCGTGGTTTGCACGACTCGATACACCATACCTTCCATCGAAAGATGCGCATCCAGCCCGATCATGTTCTCACGGGCGACGGTTACGGCAAAATAGATCGGCCGGGTCCAGTTTATCCAGTCGATAATATTTTTTACCATTTCATCCTGAACGCGAAGGATGGCGATGGGGCCTTCCTGGGATTGGATTTGCTGGGGAGTAACCAGTTTCCACTTGATTCCTGCGGCTTCAACCTCCCTGCCTTCGACCGGCCAGACCCGTCGGAGAATGGATTGTTCATTGCGGCCGGTCAGCATATTTACAATGAACTGGTCATCATATTTCATTGGAATGCTCAATCCCGAAGTATACTGAGAACTGATATTTGTCCCTTCATTCTTCAGTTGAAGAATGTACCAGTCCGTATTGAGAAGGCTGAGATTGACAAGACGGATGTCTTTTCGGAATCCTTTTACCTCCTGGAGGTACCAGAGCGGGAATGTATCGTTGTCTCCGTTGGTGAAAAGGATGGCGTCCTTTTCGCAGGAAATCAAAATATTATACGCATAATCCCAGGGCGTCCAGTCATCGGCTCTGTCATGCACCTGGAAGTTGGTAAACCGTGGATCGATATGGTTCGATAATGCGGCAGCCGGGGCAATAGTGCCGAACACAATAAACAGACCCACAGTCGCCGGAGCCAGTATACGAGTCAGTTTCTTTGATTCTATCCACTCCCTGATATCGGTGATGACTCCATAGATTCCAAATCCTATCCAGAACATTATGGTATAGTGAGAGCAAAGGTAGAAATATCCACGTTCTCTGACCTGTGGATTATCCATATTGAGGTATAATACCAGGCCAATGCCGGTTGCCAGAAAAAAGGCGAAGAGCGATAAGAAACTCCGAACATCCTCACGGACATGGGTATAGAGACCATACAAGAGAAGAGAAAACAGAAGTACTGAAAGCGGCACAATGCTGACAATATTCACATCACCGGGTATATCGGCCGAACGGTTGTTATGGAATGACAAATTGATTGTCGGTCCCCACTTTGGGAATTGCTCCAGAAGGTACCGTAAATACATGTAACCGAACTGATAACTAAACTCGGCTTTCCGCGCCGGGATGGTCGAAATCATTCCCATCATGGTTCCCTGGCCATACTGTTCACGGTTGAGGTACTCTTTGTAACGAGCCCAGGTTTGCGGGTCTCCTTCGTTGATGGCAGGATGTTTGGATGCCCGAACCATAACGGTGGGATACACCGAATAACCGATCACATAGAGAGAGCTGCACAGGACGATGCCGATGAGGGTCAGTTTCCAGAGTTCTTTGCTCTTCTGGTACAATTTGTAGAGCACAATGGGCGCAGCCAGACCGAATACTGCAACAAACAGGTAAAAAACCTCGTAACTGCCGAAAAATTTGATGAGAGCGAAAACGAACAAAAAAAGACAGAGATAAACCCAAAGTTTTACGCTTGCAAACCAGTCCGGCCTCCCAAAAAGCACAAGAAGGAAAATCGAGGGGACGATCAAAAGCGACATGGGATGAATACCATTTCCAAGCCCAATGATCAATGCCGCGAGGAACAGATATTTCAACGCCCCCGGTTCCTTCTTTCGCTCATCCCAAAGGAGAGTGAGCCAGAGCGCCAGCATCGATATGAATAAAGAAGGCATGTAGGTTTCGGTTTCGATGGCATTGTTCCAGAACTCATCAGCAAAAGCTATAAGGAAAGCGGTAACTGCCGCGCTGAACAGAACGATTGCAGTCTCATACCCGTTCCCGGTGGAAGGTTTGAATTTCCGGATAAGCCGGACTATTATGAGGTACGCGAGCATGGCTGTCATTGCGCCCAGGATAACGTCGATGAGATTGACACGGTAAGCGATCTCTCCCAGTCCTGTTCCGCGGAAATCGTAGAAGGGGATGAGAGACATTACTTTCCCTATGAGGGAAAGCAGGGGAGATCCCGGAGGATGAGGAGTGCCCATGATATAAGAACAGGTGATGAACTCCCCGCAGTCCCAAAAGGAAAGAGTAGGTGCTACTGTTATCAGGTAAATAAGGAACATGATCACAAAAATACCTGCAGCAACTATTTTATTTATTTTCCCTTCGGTCAAAGCAACTCCCGCGATAAGGCAGTGAATGTTTTAAAAGTCGTTGTGTGATATACGAATTGACTAATATACCGTTAAATACTTCGGCTATGCAATACTATTTTGACGCAAATTCTTCTCTCAAACGTTTAAAATTTGTTTTGGATTCAACAATCGTTGCATTCTTTCAATTTTAAGATTAGTTTATTCCCTTGAGAAAGAAGCTTACGAGAACGGTAAGACAATAGTTATCCTTTTTAACCCGGAGAGGTATATCTTGTTGATAGGTATAATAAAAATTATTCTGCTCTGGTGGATCATCACTGTGGTGGTAAGGTGGTATCGTCGGATACGGGCTGAAAAAGCCGACCGGCCTTCTGTCACACAGAGCGGGGGTAATGAGATTCCCAAAGACAGGGTGTATTCAGGAAAAATCGAAGATGCTGAATTTGAGGATATAGATGACCGGAACCGGAAATCTTCGTAATCTGCGTGTAATTGTCCTGGCTGGCGAGGAATTTCAGCGTTTGGAGAGGCTTTCTGCGCTGATCGAAGAAACGGTTGATGCTGCGACCCGTGATTTCAATTACGACTGCCTTTGGCCGGATGATTTTAAAAAAGCGGAAGATACAAGGAAGGAATACGGAGCGGGGAAATTTTCCACTCTCCTTCAGACGTATCCCATGATGGCTGACCGTCGGGTAATTGTTCTGAGAAATTTCGATGAAATCCATCCGGAAATCCGCAAGAAAATATGCGCGTTTCTCCAGAAAACGCCTGAAAGTGCGCTGGTAATTCTTGAAGGCGAAAAAATTTCTCTTTCTCCAAAACCCGAAAGCGCCAGCTATCGTGAAGAAACATTCAAACAGATATATGACAATAAACTACCCGACTGGATTCGTAAACAGTTTGCCAAAAGTGGGAAGAAAATCACTGAGGATGCTATAGCTCTCCTTTTAAATAACGTTGGCAGTGTTCTTGGCGAACTGAATGAAGAAGTAAAAAAGGTTGTCATTGCTGTCGAAGATAAAAATCCGGTGACGGTAACTGATGTTGAAAAGATTGTTGGGATGTTCAAAAGGTATACCACGTATGCCCTTTGCAATGCGGTTGGCGCCGGTGATTTTGCTGAAGCGGCTCATATTCTCACAAACCTCATGGAGACAGAGAAGAACAAGGAAATGTGGTATATTACTTCTCTCGCTACTCACCTCATGAAAATTGCTGAATACAACGCTCAGATAAAAGCCGGGACGCCTCATGGACAAGCAATGAAGGTGCTTACCGCAAGCGATTTTCTCTGGAAAACAAATAAGTATAGTATACAGGTCAAAAATTTTGGCCAAAAGGAAGTACGCCGCGCTCTGATCCGGCTGGCCGATACGGATTCGTCTCTCAAGAAGAGCAGTCTGGATAACCGGCTGATCATGGAACTCATGCTTCCGTTCATCATGCCAGGCCATAAAATTACATTGTGAAGGGAGACCGTTTAACATGGCAAAACCTATTGAGGTTACCGACCAGACCTTTCAGGGGCTGGTCATCGAAAATTCGCTCCCGGTCATCGTCGATTTCTGGGCTACCTGGTGCCCGCCGTGCAGGATGATCGCTCCGTTCCTCGAACAGATCGCGGATGAATTCGACGGAAAGGCGGTTGTCTGCAAGGTCGACGTCGATAACAATCATTCCACCGCGCAGAAATACAATGTCCGGAGCATCCCGACCATTCTCTTTTTCAAGAATGGCGAGATCAAAGATCAGGTGGTGGGCGCTCTTCCGAAAGAACAACTGGCAGACCGTCTCAAAGCTTTACTTTAGGAGACTGCATGGGAACCATACACGACCTTGTAATCATCGGCGCAGGAGCGGCGGGGCTCACCGCCGGAATGTATGCCTGCCGTTCGAATATGGATACCGTTCTCCTCGAAAAGTTCGTTCCCGGCGGACAGGCGGCGCTCACCGCATTCGTAGAGAATTTCCCGGGTTTCCCGGAAGGCATTTCCGGATACGATCTCATGGAAAACATGCGGAAACAGTCGGAGGGATTTGGTCTCTCGATCCTCACCACCGAGGTTCAAAGCATCGAGCGGCCTGAAAACGCCCCGTTCCGCATAGCGACGACAAGCGGTGATATTTTTGCCCGGACGATCATAGTCGCAACCGGGGTGAGGCCCAGATTCCTCGATATCCCCGGCGAAAAAGAATTCTTCGGCAAAGGCGTTTCCACCTGCGCAACGTGCGACGGCGCTTTCTACCGTGACATGGAAGTCGCAGTCATCGGCGGCGGAGATTCGGCGCTCGACGAGGGATTGTATCTTACTCGTTTCGCCTCGAAAGTCCACATTATTCACCGCCGTGACAAATTCCGTGCAGTCCCTACCCTTGTCGAAAAAGCCCGCAGCAATCCCAAAATCAATTTTATTCTCGATACGGTAGTGACCGCTGTAAAGGGAAACGATTTTGTTGAAGGTGTTTCCCTCCGGAATACCAAAACCGGAGAAGAATCGGTTCTCCCAGTGGCAGGAGTCTTTCTGTATGTCGGTCTTATTCCGAATACCGGGATGTTCAAGGGATTCCTTCGGCAGAACGAACAGGGATTCATCACAACCGACCGTGAACTGGCCGCCTCCGTTCCCGGCATTTTCGCCGCCGGCGATGTCCGCGACACCCCGCTCCGTCAGATAGTAACCGCCGCAAGCGACGGCGCTCTGGCGGCATACACGGCGGGGAAATATCTGGAAGAAAAGTAGTGAATACAAAGGTGACAGATAATTATAGCGCAAGACGGAAATACTTGGTTTATATTCTTCTTGGCCAGAAACTGGTTGTCGATGAAGAACGGGAAATTGAATTCGAGGAATAGTTTTTTGTTACTATGTGGTTTACAGGAGGTACATATGAAAGGTATTCAGTTCCTGGTTGATGAGGAGGGTGAAAAAAAAGCCGTGCTTATCGACCTCAAAACCCATGGAGAGGTATGGGAAGATATTTACGATGTCCTGCTTGCCCGAAAACGAGCTGATGAGCCACGGGAGGGTATCGAAAAAGTCAGGAAACGACTGATACAAAGAGGACGACTTGGAAAGAGCACATGATTATGCTGTGAAATTTGCCCGGATCGCCCGAAAGGAACTTGAGGCGTTAGACGATTCGTTCCTTTCAGGTGTGTTTAGAAGGATAGAGGCTCTTGCCGATAATCCCCGACCTGTTGGATGCAGAAAAATCCGTGGCGAGAGGTCGCTCTGGAGGATACGAGTGGGTGATTATCGTATAATCTATTCAATTGATGATGCGCACAAAGTCATCGATATCTCCACCATTCGGCATAGATCCGATGCGTATAGATAAAACATTACGGTCCTTCCCGAAAGTGTATTTGAAAATTTGACTGCCATATTCTTTATCCTCTCGAAGCAATTTGCAGCCGTGTTCGAATGTTGCCGGACGCTTGCTTCTTTATTATATATGCACCCGGTTTTCCCCTTCCGACTTCCCTTGCTTTTCTGACTGCCTTTTTTTATCTTGTCTATGATTAATAAGTTATATTCCCTCTGTATTTTTCTGCCCCAAACTGACGATAAAAAAAACCTGTGAATGGAGGATGAGCATGGCAAGTACGTTTACATTCAAACCGGTCGCAGAGACCAAATATGATCTGGTATCCCTCGGCGAAGTGATGATGCGGTTCGACCCCGGCGATGTGCCGAGCGCCCGTGCACGGGCAGCACGAATCTGGCATGGCGGCGGCGAGGTGAATGTTGCCGAGGGCGCCGCGTATGCATTCGGAATGCGGGCTGCGGCGCTGACCGCGCTTGTGGATGACGGCATCGGGCGGAACATCGAAAGCCAGATGAAAGAGGCCGGGATCGACACCTCGAATTTTATCTGGTTCAATCCCTCGGGGAAAGGCGCTTTCGCAACAGACGGCAAGGGAACACTGCACAACGGCATCAATTTCACCTGGAAGGGAAAAGGCGTTCTCCCCTCGGTGACCGAATATTACCGCGCTCACACCCCCGCTTCCACCCTGAAGCCCGGCGATTTCGACTGGGACACTTTTTTCAAACAGGGTGTCCGCTGGTTCAATACCGGCGGCATTTTCTCCTGCATCGGCCCCAAGACAGCCGATTTCGCGCTCGAGGCCATGAAAGCCGCGGGAAAATACGGCACCTTCCGCTCCTATGACCTGAACTACCGCTCCAAAGTCGAGCCGGACAAGGAAAAAGCCCGCGCCAACAACCGTAAGATCGTCGCCAATGTGGAATTTCTGGTCGGCAACCAGGGCGATTTCTTCGACGCGCTCGGCTATGAGACCCGCAAGGTCGGCAAAGAGGAGCCGATGGAAGTGTTCATGTCCGCCTACACCGACATGCTTCATAAGGTCGCCGCCGATTATCCGAATCTCAAGCTCATCGGAACCCAGCTCCGCAGCGCGCTCTCCGCAGACTGTATCAACTGGGGAGCGGTACTTTTCGATGTCGCCGAGAACAAAATCTACCAGGCGGTCGTCCGTGAGAAAATCGAGATTGCCGACCGCACCGGCGGCGGCGATTCGTTCTGCAGCGGTGTCGCAGGGGCGCTCATGATGGGCAAATC
This sequence comes from Candidatus Latescibacterota bacterium, assembly GCA_041665965.1. Taxonomy (GTDB): domain Bacteria; phylum Latescibacterota; class Latescibacteria; order Latescibacterales; family Latescibacteraceae; genus JAUYCD01. The sequence continues at coordinate 6,593 of JBAYHX010000009.1, read as the reverse complement.
CACCGAGGAAGCGGTCGATTACGGCGCGGCGCACGGCATCATCTTTCAGGAGTTCCCGGGCTATACCACCATGGCGACCCTGTCCATGATCGAGAAAGAAATAAAGCGCGCCAAGAGCGGCGGCGGTGTCAGCGCACTGCGATAAAAATTACATAAAAAACAATTTCTCGCAGAGACGCAAAGCCGCAAAGGAAACAAAGAAACATTAAAACATCAAATAACATAAAAATCTCTTTTGCTGAAGACCAAAAACGTTAAAAGAATTTGAATATATATTTTCTTTGCGGCTTTGCGTCTCTGCGAGAGACAATTTATGTTTCATCTGGAGACATTACTATGGCAGATTACAAGTACGATGCAAAGAGGGTGGATGCGGCGCTCCGGAAAAGCGGAGTGGTCGTGGTGATGAACAAGAGCCATATCCAGGCGCCCCAGCACTTTGTGGACACCATGTGGGAAGTGCACAAAGCCGGATTTGTGAGCGAGTGCACATTCCGCATCGATCCCGGTCTTCTCAAGGAAGGTATGCAGGAACTGATCAAACGCCGTGCAACCGAACCGGCCGACAAACCTTTTGTGCTGGGCGTCGGCTCGATCATCAACCCGAAAGAGCTGGATACCGCGATCGAGATGGGATTCGATATGATCGTCGCACCCGCCAATGTCATGGGCGGATACGCTCCGGGAGTGGAATTTGTCAAGATTTCCCACGCCGCGAATCGTTTCTGCGCTCCGGCGGTTTTCACCCCGAGCGAGCTGAATTATTTTATCGAGCGTGAAGACGGCAACGAGCCTGACGCTGTCAAGGTTTTCCCGGCGCGTTCCCACGGCCCCAAAGGTGTTGCCGACCTTCTGGCGCCCTATGTCCGGGAACGTCACAACGGACGCATTGTTATGCCGACCGGCGCAGTGGACTATGTCACCGGACCGGATTATATAAAAGCCATCTCCAAAGCCGGCTATTTCCCGGTGCTCGGCATGAGCGCCCCGCTGCAGATAGTCGCCGACAGGAAAGCTCCCGGTAATGTGGATGTCATCCGTGAGGCGCTGGCTGTTTTCAGAGAAAAATTCGAAGCGGCAAAAAACGCGTAGAATTTTGAAAAAGGTAAAATAAAAAAAGGGGTAACGGAAACGCTGCCCCTTTTTTTAATCTCTCAGTGGTGAATTTCCCGCCCCCGCCTCTTGAGGCGGATGGACAAGATGCTCAATCGGTATAAATCCCCCCTGCCTGCGGCATCGGTCTCGACAAGCTCGGCCTTCGGTTTTTCAGAGGAAAGTATTTCTCTCTTATCCCACTTAACAAGGGGGATGTCACAAAAGGTGACAGGAAGATTATCTTTGGATACTCCGCTGCCTGCAGTGGAGAGCTTCATTTACAAGTATAAGACATTATTGCGCTGGTTCATCTGACGGAACAGGAGTGCGGGAAACCGTTTCAGCCCTGTGTAATCCTGTCCCGTATTGTTGCAAAGGCTTCGACAGCCTTTTTGATCTGCTCCACGGTATGTGCAGCGGTGAGCTGAACTCTGATTCTGGCTTTGTCGCGCGGGACTACGGGGAAACTGAATGCAATTACATAGATGCCTTCCAAAAGAAGAGCTTCGGCGGTTTGTTTTGCCAGCTTTGCATTGCCGTACATGACGGGAACGATGGGATGATCCTCTCCTGAAGGCCGGAATCCTGCCGCGGTCATGCCCGTGCGGAAGAGGCGGGAGTTGCTGTCAAGCCGCTGTATCAATTCAGGAGACCGGTTGATGATCTCGATCGCGCGAAGGGAAGCTGCTGTGACAACAGGACAGAGGGTGTTGGAAAAAAGATACGGGCGGGATTTCTGACGGAGCAGGCGGGCGATTCCCTTCCTTGTGCTGGTAAATCCGCCGGAAGCGCCTCCAAGCGCTTTCCCGAATGTCCCGGTGATGATGTCAACACGGCCAAGAACTCCATTCGCTTCAGCGCTTCCGCGCCCGGTTTCGCCGATCACCCCGGCAGCGTGGGAATCATCCACCATCACCAGCGCCCCGTAGCGGTCTGCCAGTCCGCAGATATCTTTCAGGTTTGCCACAATGCCATCCATGCTGAAAACACCGTCTGTGGCGATCATTCTTATCCGCGCCCCGGCTGCTTCTTTCAGACGGGATTCAAGCTGGTTCATATCGTTGTTTTTGTAGATCATGCGGCGGGCTTTGCACAACCGCACGCCATCGATGATGGAGGCATGGTTGAGCTCGTCGCTGATGACAACATCCTGTTCGTTGAGAAGAGTTTCGAACAATCCGCCATTGGCATCGAAACAGGAAGAGTAAAGAACCGTTTCTTCCTGGCAGAGGAAATCGGAAACCGACTGCTCGAGCTGTTTATGAATATCGAGCGTCCCGCAGATGAACCGAACCGAGCTCATCCCGTACCCATACTCGTCAAGCGCCTTTTTTGCTGCTGAAATAAGATCGGGATGGTTGGATAGTCCAAGGTAATTGTTTGAGCAGAAATTGATTACCTCAGCGCCGTCGCCGAGCCTGATAACCGCTCCCTGCGGGGAAGTGATAATCCGCTCTTCTTTATAGGTGCCGTCTTCGATGGATTTTTGTACCGGTTCTTCGAAAAATTCGGGATTGGCATACATGGGTTTTTCTCCCTTAATATAAAAACGTCGCCTCAACAAGATTTATATTCTTTAAAAAAAACAAAACCTGACATGATTTACGAGATTCTTACCTCACCCCCTCTCCCCTCTCCTAATTAGGAAAGAGGGGCCGAAGGCCGGGTGAGGTTATAGTCCGGTTTATTCACAAAAGCGGATTTATGTTTTAATGATTGTTTAAACTACAGCCCCCTAAATCCCCCGATGGGGGACTTAAAAAAATGCGAGATAACAAATAAGAAGATGATATTGATTTTAAAAGCCAACATGGTTGATCCTTATCCGCCGAGAGTCCCCCTCCGGGGGATTTAGGGGGCTGTCTTCCAAAGTATTTGTTGAATAATAAGTTGTGAAAATATCACTTAGTTTGTGGGTAATCCGGGTTGGAATAAGTTTGATATTTTTCCTGTAAATCCTGTTAAGTTTATCATTTTCCCATCTCCAGAACCACTTTCACCGCCTCGTCGTTACGGAGAAGATCGAATCCATGCTCGAATTGATCGAACGGGAGACGGTGATTGATAAGGCGGTTTATTTTTTTAAGCTCCTTGAGCATGAAATTCTGGCTCTGGAACCAGGTGTCGTACATACGCCGCCCATTGATGGCTTTAATGGTTATCCCTTTGAAAATGATATCTTTCGCCCAGTCGATAGTTATCGGAGCAGGCGGTATCCCGAGAATGCACGCGCAGCCGCCGTTCCGGAGGAGACGGAATCCCTGGCTGATCGCCTGCGGATTACCTGACATTTCCAGAAGAATCTGCGGCCCCAGACCATCGGTATTATCGAGGATACATTCTTCAATGCCCTCAGCGCCCGGATCAAAAAGAAGGTCGGCGCCAGCCAGACGGGCGTGCTCACGTTTGTAAGCGCTGGGTTCTATCACAATGATCTGCGAAGCGCCTGCATACCGTGCGATTGCCACAGCAAAAAGGCCGATAGCGCCCGCGCCTGTAATAAGAACAGACTTTCCCGACACAGACTCGGCCATCACCGTATGCATGGCATTTCCCAACGGATCGAAAATGGCGGCGGCGTGATCCGGAATGGACTCCGGAACAGGCCAGAGATTCCCCGCGCTTATGCTGATATATTCCGCAAAACAACCGTCACGGTCAACTCCGATGATTTTTACATCACGGCATATGTGCGCCTGACCGGTACGGCAGAATTCGCAATGCCCGCAGGCAATATGACCCTCGGCGCTGACACGCTGGCCACAGCTTACATATTTGACCGACCGTCCCAGTTCCGCCACTTCTCCGACAAATTCGTGGCCGATGATTAACGGGGGTTTTATACGGTTCTGGCTCCACTTGTCCCAGTTGTAAATATGGACATCTGTCCCGCAGATACCAGCCGAGCGAACTTTTACAAGGACCTCTTCATCGCCGATTTCAGGTACGGGTACATCTTTGAAAACAAGTCCCTTTCCGGGACACTCTTTGACAATCGCTTTCATGAATTCCACTCTTTGCGACAATTGTTTTTCATTGACAGGAGTTCAAGGTTTTCCTACTTTGAAGTAATATCTTGACAAAAGGATTTTATTATCATAAAATAATATTCAATATATTAAAACTGTTGTCAAGATATTTTTTAAAGGAGAAACAATGAAACCAAAATCAGATCTGCCGGAACTCGGCAAAAATATCGCCATAATAAGGAAAAGCAGGAATTTCTCTCTGGAGGAGCTTTCGAAACGCAGCGGCGTTTCCATCGGGATGCTCTCCCAGATCGAGCAGGAAAAGGTGAATCCAACGGTCGCAGTGGTATGGAAAATCGCGTATGGTCTCGATGTTCCGTTCCATGAGCTTTTGGCCACAAACGAGAACAAAGAGCTTTTCAATCTTATCAGGCGCAACGAGGCAGTCATCATGGAGCGTGATGAAGGCCGCTGTATATTCAGAATCGTTTCTCCGCTCTCCATGGCGGAAAAGCTCGAACTGTACACGCTTCAGCTCCATCCTGAAGGAGTACTGGAAAGCCAGGCTCATTCCACGGACACCGAAGAGTTTATCACCGTATTCACCGGCCGGGTTGAGGTAGAGGTCAATGGCCGTCAGGCAATTCTGGATCCCGGAGATTCCATCCATTACCATACCGATGTCAATCACACCATCCGTAATATGCATGACGGCGACAGCATCCTTTATATGGTGGTGAAATATCTCTATTAAAAGAACAATCTGGTTTCTGTGACACAAAGAATATTTTCATCTTTGAACTCCGTGTAGAGAGGTTGAAAAACCATGCAGTCATCCCGTCTTGATTTCAATGCTTTCTATCGTTATGTGAATATCACTCCTCTGGTGAGGTTCGCCGGTCCAACCGGCTTCTGGAATTCCATGTACCTGAAAGAAGAAAATTTTCAAAAAACCGGAGCTTTCAAAGTCCGTGGGAATGTCGCCAAATTTCTCCTGCAGGAGAAACCCTTTCGTGCGGTGGTGACCGCTTCAAGCGGAAATCACGGGGCAGGCATGAGCCATGCCGCAAGCGTTTTCGGCGCACGAGCGGTTGTCGTTGTGCCGGAAAAAACCTCGCCCCAGAAAGTGAACCGTATCCGTAACTCCGGCGCCGAGCTTATCTTCCACGGGGCAGTTTACGACGAAGCGAAAAAATATGCTCAGGATATGGCTGCCTCCGAAAATCTAACATACATACCGAGCTTTGACGATCCGGAGGTTATCGAGGGAAACAAGACAATCGCCCGTGAAATTTGCAACCAGCTCACTGTTCTTCCCGACACAATTTTCCTCCCGATCGGGGGAGGCGGGCTGGTATCGGCGCATCTGGAGATGTTCGAAGATAAACCTGTCCGCATTATCGGGGTCGAGGAAGACACCGCCCCTGCGATGCATGATTCGCTGTCTGCAGGCAAGCGGATATATCTTGACCATGCTGAGGGCATTGCAGAAGGAATGCTGGTAAGGTCGCCGGGGGAAATTACGTTCGAGATAGCGAAATCGCACAACCTTGAGGTCAGAAAAGTCAGCGCCGCAGATATTCGCCGGAGCATGAAACTTATCCTCGATCACTGCGGATTCAGAGCGGAAACCGCGGGAGCTTCTTCACTGGCGGCCGCGTTGAACGATCCTTCGGGAGGGGAAACCTGTGTTTGCATTATCTCCGGAGGCAATATAACGCCTGAAGATTTTGAACGGCATATGGAGTTATTGGAAAAATAGAATTTCCAGCACCGTCCAAAAAAGAAAGTAATGAAAGAATTCTGGGATTAACAGAATTCTTTTCTTATTTTATGGCTAACCCGATCTATTCATAAACTCAAGGACAAAGATCCCCCCGCCGCTCAGAGCGGCGACCCCCTTGTTAGGAGGGTGCAAAAGCGGAGCGCATCTTTTTGCAAGCGAAGCGCATCTTACCGCAAAGAGAAAAAAATGAATTCTCCCCTTAACCGGGTCCCAAGTCGATTCTTGAATCGGCTTGGGCGCCCTTGGGGAGATGCCGTCAGGCAGAAGGGATTTTTTTCTTTAGTGGTATGATAAATATATTTTATGAATTATACGGGCTAAATGAATCAATCCAATATATCGATCTATTACTCTCATCCAGATACACTTTTCACTTCGCGGGCGAGAGCGTAATAATTCGGCCCGGCCGTTCCCTTCTCTGCCATTATGGGAGAGAGAATCAAGAAATGAAGAAATCTATAGAAAGATAATCTGAACGATTAGTTGCAATGATATTCTCCGGACAATCGGTGTTATCAGGTACAAATATTAAAAGGTGACTTTGCCAAATGGGTTCCATTGAAAAAAAAATAATATACCTGCTCCTCGGAATAGTAATCATAGAGTGTGTTTTTCTCGCAGTAAGCATTACCGGAGTACCATGCACCGTTGATGAAGCGTGGCTGGGCGAGCAGTCGTACCGTGAAGCAAGCGATGGAATCCCCCGTCAGATACTGCTTTCCGGTATGTGCCGTTTCGAAGAG
>JBAYHX010000008.1:0-22239 GCA_041665965.1 Candidatus Latescibacterota bacterium | reverse complement strand
GAATGGGTGCAATGTCGTCCATCTGGCTACCGGTTTGGTGGTCGGCTATCCCCCCTGCCCCCATATCCGGCAATTCAAGGCATTTATCGAAAACCGCTATGGCCTGCCGGTGGTTGTGGGGACTCACCCCATTCCGTTAAAATACAGGGAAACTCATGGCAGGTTGCCATTTTGGGAAGAGTCTCACATGAGCGAGATTGCGGATTGTCTCATGACAGAAACCCGCGATGTAATGGAGTTGTACAATTGAGAAGAATGAAAATCGCATTTTTAATCTCAGCGGTTGGTAAGGGGCTTTGGGAATGAACGAAACCATCATCACCTATACACCTATCGGTATTATTCGCAGCGAGCATGTTACACTGGAACAGATACCCATACAACCCGCCTATGCAAAAGGCTGTAATGGTTTGGCGGAATTATTTCCGGAGTATGGCAACGGTCTCCGCGATCTCGAAGGTTTTTCACACGTCTATCTTATCTACCACTTCCACAAGGCGGGACCAGCGAAGCTGTTGGTAAAGCCGTTTCTTCAGAATGTTGAACGAGGCGTGTTCGCAACAAGGGTGCCTTTCCGGCCCAATACCATAGGATTGAGCATTGTCGAATTGATCCGCCGCGAAGGTAACGTGCTTCATCTTGATGGCGTGGACATCCTGGACGGCACGCCGCTTTTGGATATCAAGCCATACACGGACAAGTTCGACCGAATCGAGACAACCCGTAACGGCTGGCAGGATGAAGTAGACGATAAAACTGCAAGACTGCTCGGAAAACGCGGGTATCACGGACACTCTGAAATCAAGGAGATATCCCAAGAGATGGAGGATAAGAAAAAATGAAGGAACTTGTGGTTATAAGCGGCAAGGGAGGTACGGGGAAAACCTCGGTTGTCGCCTCTTTCGCCGCGCTGGCGAAAAGGCCGGTGCTCGCCGATTGTGATGTTGACGCTGCTGATTTGCACCTGGTGCTCAAGCCGGAGGTCCGCCGCCGTGAACCGTTCATCGGCGGGAGTAAAGCCCGAATCAAATCCGGATACTGTGTCGCCTGCGGGAAATGCGAAGAACTGTGCCGTTTCGACGCGATATTCTTCGACGGTCCGGGAAATGGTCGCGTTCTGAAAACGTTCCGAGTGGACCCCATCGCTTGCGAGGGCTGCGGGGTATGCGCTCGATTCTGTGCGGAAGAGGCTATAGAATTTACTCCGGCAATCACCGGACAGTGGTATATTTCCACTACGCGTCATGGAACTCTGGTACATGCAAAACTCAATGCAGGAGGAGAAAATTCCGGAAAGCTGGTCACTCTGGTTCGTACTACTGCAAGAGAAATTGCAGAGAAAGAAGGAACTGGGTTAATAATCTCGGATGGCTCTCCCGGAATCGGATGCCCGGTTATCGCATCTGTGACTGCTTCGGATCTTGTACTCGCGGTTGCCGAACCGACACTCTCGGGCCGTCATGACCTTGAGCGAGTTATCCAGTTGGTACGACATTTCGGCATTCCCATGATGGTCGTAGTGAATAAATGGGATATCAATGAGGAAATGACCCGTGCCATAGAAGAACTCTCGGTGCATTGCGAGGTTGAAGTGGCGGGGAGGATACGATATGACCGCGCGGTTACGGAAGCTATGATTCGCGGATCAAGTACGGTTGAGTATTCCGATTCCGCGGCGGCGAAGGATATAACGGCGGTTTGGAAAAAGGTACAGCTTCGACTCGGATGAACGAAGGAAACATATGCAATTATGCATTTTAAAAGAGAGGAAATAATCAGGGAAATGAATCATAATTCATTGGACGAAGAAAAGGAAAAGCAGATAATAAACGAGCGGCTGTCAATGATAAAGCACGTTCTGCTGGTGTTGTCAGGCAAAGGAGGAGTAGGGAAAAGCACCGTGGCGGTGAATATCGCCGCGGATTTGGCTCGGGAAGGCATGGAAGTCGGACTGCTCGATGTGGATATTCACGGCCCAAGCATACCGGGCATGCTGGGAATTGCAGACGAACCGGTTCTCTCAAACGAAGGTGTTTTACTTCCGGTGGAGTTTGGCCCCAATTTGAAAGTGATGTCGATCGGTTTTCTCACTCAAGGACGCAATGATGCAGTTATCTGGCGCGGTCCCATGAAATATGGGGTGATTCGCCAGTTTATCTCGAATGTGGAATGGGGCGAACTCGACTACCTGGTAATTGATTCGCCTCCGGGAACCGGAGATGAACCGCTGAGTGTGGCCCAGATGATTGGCGGGAAGGCTTCCGCGGTCGTTGTTACTACACCGCAGCGAGTCTCCATTGACGACGTCAGAAAAAGCATTGATTTTTGCCGCAAGGTGGAAATGCCGATTGCAGGTATTGTGGAAAACATGAGCGGTTTTACCTGCCCTCACTGCGGCGGGACAGTAGATATATTTACGAATGGTGGGGGGATACGGCTTGCCGAAGAGATGGAAATCCCGTTCCTCGGAAGCATTCCACTCGATCCTCAGGTCGTTACTTCCTGTGATGACGGTTCACCGTTCACAATCTGTCACGTAAATACCACAGTCGCGCAGTCATTCCATGAAGTTGTTAAAAAAATACTATCCCAGGATAATGAAAAGGAGAAAAACAAATGAAAATAGCTGTTCCGCTCGCAGACGGAAAACTGTGTTCACATTTTGGCCATTGTGAACTATTTGCAGTGATGGATGTCAATGATCAGGGAAATGTAGCCTCGAAAGAGGAACTGACTCCCCCTCCGCATGAACCTGGAGTGCTGCCTGCATGGCTCCATTCTCTCGGTGTGGAGCACGTTATAGCAGGAGGTATGGGCTCACGGGCGCAGGGACTTTTTTTCGAGAATGGTATTTCGGTAACGGTAGGCATTCAGGAAGGTGTTCCCGAAGAACTTGCCGCAGCGCACATGAAAGGCACACTAATCGGGGGTGATAATGTGTGCGACCATTGATTTATTGCTCCAATGATGGAGTAGTGGAACTGGATGGTGTGACATGCCAATCTTGTAATCGTGTTTCTCCAAAGAATTATTGCAATTCTTGTCTATGAAGCAATAATTGAAATATATTAGGCAATTTTGTAACAACAATAGCCGGACACTCACACAACAGCCAGTCACGAGGGAGGATAACATGGATATCGTCAATCAGACACAAGCTATCTCAATACCGCGCATAGGAGAAAAAGCGCCAAATTTCAAGGCTGTCACGACGCAGGGAGAAATCGAATTCCCTGAACAGTACTCGGGTAGCTGGGTTATTTTCTTCAGTCATCCCGCTGATTTTACACCGGTCTGCACTTCGGAGTTCATGACATTTGCGTCGTTGGAAGAACAGTTCGCCAAGGCAAACTGCAAACTGGTTGGGCTTTCTGTTGATGGCTTGTATAGCCATATTGCTTGGCTGCGCACAATCAAAGATAAGATTGAGTACAAGGGGATGAAGAATGTCGAAGTTAAATTCCCTCTGATTGAAGACATCACGATGGAAATAGCCAAGAAGTACGGGATGATCCAGCCTGGAGAGAGTTCTATCAAGGCTGTTCGCGCGGTATTCGTGATTGACCCCAAAGGGATCATCCGAGCCATTATATACTACCCACTCAGTCTGGGACGGAATTTTGATGAGCTTTACCGGGTGATCATTGCCTTGCAAACAGCGGATGCCTTTTCCGTAGCGACACCAGCGGATTGGCGGCCTGGCGACGAAGTGATTGTCCCGACGGCAGGTTCTTGTGGCGTTGCCAAGGAGCGTATGGAAAGTAAACAAGATATGACCTGCTACGATTGGTTTTTTTGCACCAGGAAGCTGGATAAAGAGAAGGTGCTGGGAACCATCTTGAAGAAATGAAAAAACGCATTGATTAACAACCGCATGCAGTGGCTGGATTATTACCAGCCGCTGCACGGGAGAGTTGCGACTAAACTGTTTTTTCTAATGCATATCGAAAAAGCGCAAAGTAACAAAAATGATTTTGCGTTTCATTCGGCCGCGTGCAGTAACGGTTCGGCCTGTCTGATTATTTAACCTCACCCGAAAGGAAGGCTCATGACCCGCGAAGAAGAAATTATTCAGAAACGTGAAGTGGTATACCCCTATAGGATCGACTCCGACGAAATGGTGTCACGGTTTGAGAAGTGCTACGCGGCGGCCCTCCATGATGTACTCGCCAAAATGGGTTATAACGAACAATGGCTCGGCCCGGATATCACCTGCCGCACCAAGGAGCTTAAGCGGGATGTGGTGGCCGGATTCGCGTTCACCGTCCAGTGGTTTAAGGACCCTGATCCGGATGAGCGCGACCGTCCCGCCTCCAAGATGCTCGCCAACTATTTCAAGAACGCCGTGCTCTGCGTGGACACCGGCGGGGACATACGCTCAGGGTACCTCGGCGAGTTGAACACCAACGCCTTCCGGCTCAAGGGGGTCCGGGCCTCAATCATTGACGGCGGCGCAAAGGATTCCGGATTCGTTAAGCTTATGGACTATCCGGTGTTCTGTAAGTTTACCAGCCCTATCGACGCCTATACCCGCAACCGTCTACGCGGCTGGCAGCTTCCCATTTATATAAACGGGGTGCGGATTGAGCCGATGGATGTGATCGTCGGAGACAGCGATGGGGTCATGGTCGTACCCAAAGCAATTGCCGAGCAGGTGCTCACGGAAGTGGAGAATCGCAAGTCGGTAGAAGATGAAACCCGCAGGCTTATCCTTGAGGGTATGAGCGCCGAGGATGCGGCGATCAAAATGGGATACAAAGATCTTTGATCAATTCCCATGGAAAAATATTTAAAACTTATCTATTTAACGCAACAAAGGTTAAAAAATGATCAGATAAAGACGTCCTCACCCCATGTCCCCTGTTATATTTTATAATCCATTCTCTCTCATGCAGATATGGGTATTCCCCTCTCTTGCGCCGGGGTCCCCGCTTTTGTGAAACAAAAGTGGGGTGGTATAAGGGAACCAAGGGGTGAGTTCAATCGTGCTGTTTAATCTCGATAAAAGATACTATTAATTATCTCCCCTGCCATTAACAGACAAAAAAGGCAGAGGAAAAAGTATTTCTCTTTTTTCCTCATTATTTAACCGGGGCAGGCCGATAGTAAACTGCATATTTTCAAATTTCAGACTTCAGATTTCATCAATCAAATTGTACCGCTGTAGGCGAATATAACTATTGCAAGAATAATGATTCCAATCCCGCGAATCATGAGCAGCCGAGTCTTCCGCGAAGCGCCTACCCATTCACCCTGTAAAATTCCCCAGAAATTGGCTATAGCTATCGACAATGCCATATACACCGACCATCCGATTACTGTTCCCCATGCGCCCATCATGGTCGATCCGGCGCCGTAAGCGATGAAACTCCCGATCCAGAATGCCGACATGAGCGCCATCCATCCAAGGTTTTTCCATGAACCGGGATTATTGTATTCTTTTGTTGAATTGTTCCGTATCAGGAGGTAACTGCAATAGATAATATTCAGAATTCCACCCGAGATGAACAGAACCACCCAGATTACATTTCCGGCCCAGTTCTCCGGAGCTCCCATTGACAGAGCCCTTTCAATGAGAGGATGGCTCAACGAGAATCCAATATTGATCGACGAAGAACAGATCCCCGAAATCAGGCATATAAGGATTCCCATTTTCATTGAGAAACGCGCGTTTCGGGTAATTTCACCGGCTGCTTTGCCTTGTTCACGCTCCTTTCGGATTCCTGCCGCTCCACTGACACCGATACCGGTAAAGGTAACCAAAAGTCCCAGAAGGATCAGAATCCCCTTAGCGGAGAGAATTTCTGAAGGATGCAAAACGACCATAGGCACAAATGTCCCCATTCCGAGCACTGTGCCCAGAACGGTTGCATAACCTAATGCAAGCCCGACAGAAGAAACTCCCAGGCCGAAAGTTATCGCCCCCAGTCCCCAGAGAATTCCAAAGAAAATAGCAGGAGCAAGCTCTCCAAATGTCGCTGCCCCGATTATCGCGAACAGTCCCGGTATGGTCAACAACGAAACCAGTAAATTCAATCCGACCATTCCCAGAAGAGAAAACATCATCCATGAGTTTTCGAACTTCCAGCTGCGGGCATAAGACATTGGCATCGCAAAACTTCCCTGAAACAGCCCGGCGGTAATTACGATGAAAAGACCAATAAAGAGAGGCGACATGAAAGGATTCCTTTGCAAAATAAATCGTTAAGAAGCTTTTATTATCTTCAGTTTGAATCTCAATCATTCAGTTTTTTTGTTTTAACTACACTGTTAAATAAGGGCGCCTGCTGTTTTACCAAATATAAAGGGCTATTTTTTTTGATTCACTTCCAGTAAATTCAAGAATAATTTCTTCCCCACCGCTGATTGCGGTTTTTTGGAGGCCAATTCGTCCTGGAAATTAAGGGTTGTCAGGAAAATCTGACCATCGCCGAATGGCACACGAACCAGGGCATTGAGAATCTCCTTACGGTGTTCTGCGGCAAGTCCTACAATTGTTTCCGTACCGAGCAACCCCATGTGTAATCCCCAGACATCGCCGCGGTAGAAGTCCTGATATTCCCATCCCATACACTGCACAGCAGGGAGTCCATCGAGATATGGGCTTTTCCCAACGAAAAGACGACCACGGTTTCCCCAGTGCATGTTTCCCCAGTACTGAATAGACTGGAAGGAATAACTGTTGTCCATTCCCTTTGCCCAAAGGTCGATGTTGTCGAGGATGAGCAGAGTAGCCCCGTTGCTGACTTTTTCCATAATATCCTCATAGATACCCGATATAATATGCGGATTATGCGGGCCAATGATAATAAAGTCGTATTCATTTTTCCTGGAATCATACGGCTCTGTGGAAACTCCGCGGGTATCCTTGAGAAAACTGGTTATTACTCCTGTGGTGTCTATGACTGCGCCCCTGCCTTTGATCCCGGGTCCGGTACTGTAGTCGGCAACAAATATGTCGTCAAAGCCGGTGGTTACCACACCCGATTTGCCGGTCAGACGGGCATTCAGTCGATAGTAACCTGTTATTTGAACGGGCGGGAGCTCGACATCGCCAGCAAGAAACTGGCCGAATTCTTCTCCTCCGATAATTGTGACCGGGTAACTGTTCGAATACACGGCCTTCCCGCTGGGATCGACCAGCTCAACCTCCAGAGTATGAGCGCCTTTCACATCCTTTTCATTGATGATATAAAAATCGGCAATACTCTTACCGCCCAACGGCAGAACCTTTGTCCGGAGTTTTACCGCAATGTAGAGCGGCTGGGCATAGTACGGGAGGATGGTAGGGTCTCCTGTTGGATTTCGATAAGCGTCCACAATGTCGGTATGTGTGGCTTCCGATGCCCAGCCATTCAGGTTATAACAGTCGGCGATGTTCGAAAGACGCACATTTTCAAGGATACGGCCATGGAAATAGTGCATGTTTTTTCCGAGTGCAAGTGTGAGAGCATCCACTGTTGGGAACGCAGCTCGGAATCCGCTCTCATCGAGAAACCGGCTGTAGTTTTTATACCAATCAAGGTGCTCACCTTCGCGCCAGCCGTTTGAGCCATTTTTGTCCAAATATTCCTTGATCTTTTCAAGACGGAGTTGTGAACCGAAGGATCCTTCCTCACCCCAGAAAATGATCTCGTTTTTCTGAATCGTATTGCCCGGTTTCCCGTCTTCGATGTTATAGCGCAGATAGAGTTCGGGATTGGAATAATAGTCGTCAACATATCCCGCAATTGGATTCCAGTGATGCTGATCCCACCAGCCTGTGTAGTAGAGCTTGTCATCGAAGGGCAGCATGTGAAGCTTAATAGGATCACTATCGAGGCGTGTGATGGCGCTTACCTTACGGTTGCGGTCGCTGTTGTAGGTAAGAATCCGTGAGGGGTCAAGTTTGTGAACCATACGCATATTCTGAATATCGTCATCGCTCGGGTCTTCCATTGCCTCATTTTTGAGATTGTAGATTATCATGGAGGCATAGGAACGATCGCGTATGATCATCCGCCGGAGCTTCTCCCGCCGCCATGTTTCATGCATAGAATCGGGTTTGGGGAGACACCGGTATCCTCCAGGCTCCTCGTAGGTGAGAAGACCAACTTCGTCACAGAGTTCGGTTATATGGTGCTGTCCGATGGCCCGATGGAAGAGCATCATATTGAATCCAAGCTGGAGAGTCATTTCCACATCGCGTTTTGCCATTTCAGGAGTCGGAAACATACCGGTAACAGCCCAGCAGCCGCGTGTCATTGCTGCAAATATAAATACCCGCTTTCCATTAAGGTAAAACCGCTTGTCGCCATCTTTTTCACCGGTAGTGAAATACCGGAAACCGAAACGTTTTTCGGAGGTATCGATGATGTTTCCATCTGAACTTTTAAATGTAAGTGAGGCAACATACAGATGAGGGTCTTTAATATTCCACAGCTTTGCTTTGGGCATTTTTACTGCAAAGGATCGAATATTCCCTTCGGCGGGAACTGAATTTGTAATATCTTTTTTATAAAGTATAGCAGCGGGATTCTTCCATTCATGGATAATCAGAGACAGTTTGCCATTTTTCGGAGCGCCGGAGGTGTTGGCAAGAGTGACAAATATCTCTGCCTCTGTTGGATTTGGTTTGTTCTGGACATAGATATCATCAATGTATACAGTATCGACTGCCCGCAGGGTAACAAGCCCGGTAATACCGCCGAAACCGTGAACGCCCGGCACCATGTTTTTTCCCCAGCGGTACAATTCATTATCGTTCCAGTCAAAATTTCCGACAGGATCGGTCACCCGAACAGCCAGAATATTTTCACCGTCAAACTGCACCGCGCCGGTTACATCAACATCGAATGGAGTATTTCCTACCACGTCATAGCCAACCAGTTTACGGTTTATAAATACTTCTGCCCGAAGATTCACCGATTCGAAATTGATGAATATTTTTTTCCCTTTGAGGGTTTTATCGAGCTTAAATGAAGTGGTCCACCATGATACCCCGCGAAAATCGCCGGCTATCCCGATGGGATTACCGTTTGCGCCCCAGCAATATTCCTCGACTGTACCGGGGACAGTCACTTTTTTATCTGATGTGCTGCCAAGGTTATCCCATCCGCAGGTTGGTGGATTGACCGGAACCGTTGCAAGTTTCACCGGGGGAAGATAAATATCATCATTGATCCACTGCGCGTTTTTATCCAGCCAGAGCTTCCAGTTATCGCCGGACAGCATGGTTTCCCATCGTCCAGGGGTAGCGCTTGCCAGATATGTAGAAAGAACAAACAGGATTATGAATATCCCCGTCAATTGAATATTTTTATGTCCCATATTATTCCTCCGTTTCAGTAGGACTTTTTACATGTCATAAAGTCTCTATTTTATAATATTCTTTTGCAGTCCGAGTAATACGCACAATAAATTCCGTTTTCCCCCGGGTATATGCAGCCCTTTCGTTTTTGAATTCATGGGTTAGTCGAAATTTCAAGGCTTCATATTCTTTTGCAATATCTGAAAACTCAATTAAATAATCACGAAAAAGCAGCCTGTCCCAGTGTTCGAAATCATGTTCCACCATATGAATATGATGCGAGCGTTTTCCTTGCGCATCCCTCTTTATGAACCATGCATAAAACGGCGGAATATCATCACCCCAGGTTGGTCTCCAGAAATAATCATATCCCTGGGCTTCTAAAACCGGAACAAATATCCTTTTCGTTTCTTCAAGAGAAGTGACTTCAACCAGTATGTCAATTATTGGTTTGGCGGACAAGCCAGGAACCGCAGTGCTCCCGAAATGCTCGATACGATTTATCAGCTTATTCGGAAGGCATGAAAGAAGGTGATCCTTTTCCTTCACAAACATCTGCGGCCAGTCAAGATTGTATGGCGAAATCTCTACTTCATCAAGAAGAACTCTCCTTATGCGTTCTTCAAGAGTTTCCATTTTATTCGGTTTCAAATTGACTGCCCATATCCATATATTAAATATCGCCTACAATCTTGTCATAAAAGTCGACATAGTTATCCTTTTCTATGCCGGCGCGAAGCTCAATGGCAGCACGGGGATGACGGTTATGCTGGCCGGTGATGATATAGGGGGGCAGAGGTCCCCATTCAATATCTTCGCGGAGTTTTACAAAATGATCCTGCAGGAGTTTCCATACCGGGCGACGTCTGAATTTAGGGTTGCGGAGAAAACCAATAAGTAGTTCCATAGGACAGTTTCCGGCGCCGCGGCCTAAACCGGCCATAGTCGCATCGATTCTGTTGACACCCATAATGATCGCTTCAATTGTATTTGCGAAAGCAAGCTGCTGATTGTTATGTGAGTGGATTCCGACCTGCTTTCCGGTGCCTTTGACAGCATCAAGATATTTTCCAACGAGAACATTGAGTTGTTCACGGTAAAAAGCGCCGAAACTGTCTACGATAACTATCGCATCGACCGGTGTCGCGGCGATAACCTCGAGAGCCTGGTCGATCTCGGTATGCTGTACAGTTGAAATCGCCATGATATTGCAGCTGGTTTCATATCCTTTTTCATGGGCGTCATGGATCATCTCGACAGCTTCAGGAATCTGGTCGACATAACACGCTACCCTGACCATATCAACAACACTCTGGTCTTTCGGAAATATGTCGGTTTTCCAATCGCTTTTGCTCGCATCGGCCATTACAGCAAGTTTCAAACCGGTAGCTTTTGAGTCGTGGTCTCCGGTCACCAGGCGTATATCTTCTTCATCACAGTGACGGAACGGGCCAAATTTTGCTTTCGGAAAAAGACGTTTCGAATTCTTGTATCCGATCTCCATGTAGTCCAGACCGGCTTCTATACATGTGTCATAGACTGCTTTTACAAAGTCGTTATCGAATTGGTGATTATTAATTAAACCGCCATCACGTATTGTGCAATCAACCACTTTAAGCTCAGGCCGGTAAGTTACCCAGGGGGCTTTCATTATAACGCTCCTTTCGTAATTTTATATGTCTTCAAAAATTATCATTTTATAAAAACACATAAAGTTTCTGACATTATTTTAACCATTGATATGTAAATATATATTTTTTAAGCAAAAAATCAAGTGTGCTGTTTATTTTTTGACAAACGGTTATCTGTTATTTAAATTTTTTGAATTGTTTTATAATCATTCATTATATTCATTATCAATTATCCATTGAAATATAACGCGTAAAGTAATCTTTAAAATCGTTAGTTTAAAGAAAAAAATAAAGATACAGAATGATCACTTTATGTGAAAATTAATGTTGCCTTTAATAATATTATATGTAATATTATGTACATTAATAACCATGAAAGAAGTGTAACAGTACAAATGTCACATCTGGAAATTATTGAGAGAATCGATCAAGTTGCTGAGAAGGATGGAAGATATAAAAAGGAAGCGTATCTTTTTATTCTTGCAGCTCTTGAACATACAATAGAAAAGCTTCCTGAGATCAGGCATCTGAACGGCGCGGAACTGTCAAGGGGAATTTCGGAATGCGCACGCGAACAGTATGGTTATATGGCACGTGATGTTCTGGAATACTGGAAGATCAGGAACACAATGGATTATGGCGAAATTGTTTATCTCCTTATACAGGAAGGAATCATGAGCAAGACTGAAGGAGACAGGAAAGAGGATTTTGCCAACGTATATGACTTTGATTTGGAATTCACCTGGGAACGATCAAAACCAACCAGTTTTCCCTCGAGGTTTTAATGAACATGTTCGCCCGTGTACGTTCTGCAGCCCTGATGGGAGTGGACGCGTATATTGTCGAAGTTGAAACCGATCTCGAATTCAAACTGCCAGCTTTTGCGACTGTCGGTCTGGCTGAGGGCGCGGTAAAGGAAAGCAGAGAGCGTGTAACCTCCGCCATCAAAAATTCAGGCTATCTTTTCCCGCAAAAACGTGTCACTATCAATCTCGCCCCAGCGGATATCCGTAAGGAGGGATCCGCCTTTGATCTCCCTATGGCAGTGGGAATTCTTGCCGCGGATAACCGTTTACCTCACTCTACCCTTGAAAAATATGTCTTGGTAGGTGAGCTTTCACTCGATGGCGCTCTCAGGCATGTGCGGGGAATTCTTTCCATAACGCTTGCTGCCCGTGACGCCGGATTTGAGGGGATCATCGTTCCGGCTGTGGATGCTGATGAAGCGGCTCTGGTGGAAAATATCAACGTCTATCCCGCATCCAGCCTTGAGCAGGTGGTTGACTTTCTTTCCGGAAGGTGTCTAATATCAAAAAATGGCCATCCATCTATAGATTCTCTTATGGTTGGGGGAGACATCGATGTGGATTTTTCAGATGTCAAAGGTCAGGCGCATGTGAAACGGGCGCTTGAAGTTGCAGCCGCCGGCAGCCATAATATTCTCATGATTGGCCCGCCAGGTTCCGGAAAAACCATGCTTGCACGGAGAATCCCCGGTATTCTACCCCATATGACCCTCAGTGAGGCCCTTGAAACGACAAAAATTCATTCGGTTGCAGGAATTCTGAAAGAAGGTCATCCACTTGTTGTTGACCGTCCATTCCGTGACCCACACCACACTATCACCGAGGCAGCACTGATCGGCGGTGGAGCATGGCCTCATCCCGGAGAAGTAAGTATGGCTCATAATGGAGTACTTTTCATCGATGAGATGCCAGAATTGGGGAAAAAAAATATCGAATGCCTCCGTCAGCCTTTAGAAGACGGCCATGTTACCGTATCCCGCGCCCAGTATGCTATAAAATACCCCGCTTCATTTATGCTGGTTGTGGCGATGAATCCATGTCCATGTGGATATTTGACAGATTCGCATCATCCCTGCACATGCAGTCCTCAGTCGATTCAGCGTTACATGTCAAAAGTCTCAGGTCCAATTCTCGACCGGATCGATATTCATATAGATGTGCCGGCTGTGAAATACCGCGAACTTGTGGATAATTCGAACGTCGGCGATCGATCATGCGATATTATAAAGAGGGTCAACAAAGCAAGGGAAATTCAGAAATATCGTTATAAAAATCTGAACGGAGTTCATGCCAACGCTCATCTTAAACCACGCGCCATTCTCAAATACTGTTCGCTCGATGAAGACGGTAAAAGAATTCTCCAGCGTGCTGTTGACGCATTTGGTTTTTCTGCACGCGCATATCATCGAATACTGAAAGTATCTCGGACAATCGCCGATCTTGAAGATGAGGAATTCATAGCAGCAAGGCATGTTTCGGAAGCAGTACAGTACAGAACTCTTGACAGAAACCTCTGGATGAAGTAATTTGAAAAGAACATGCTAAATATTTACTAGGAATAAAACAATGCCAGAAAGCATATCCGAAAAAGTAAGTAAAAAAATTCTTCTTTTCGATATCGAGAAGGAAACTCATGATGCGGTGAAAAACGTATTCTATGAACATGGATATAGCGTGGAAGCAATGCCTTCTGGTTCCGGATTAGATAAGGTAAAAGAAAATCTGCCTGAGTTTATTATTGCGGATATGGATTTTCCCGGGCTTTCGGGTTTAGAACTACTACATAAAGTAAATGAACAAAATCTGAACATACCAGTAATTCTTATTGGGGATGATTCACACTCCATCCTCACAGCTTTTCGTGAAGGGGCCTCAGATTATTTCACAAGACCGCTTGACACTAATGAACTTCGGTCTCGTGTCCCTGCAATCATTTCTAAAGGGCTCAGCCCCCAACCCGGAGCTGATTCCGATGCTCTTAAACAACTTATCAGTAAAATCGAAAATACAAAAAAGGAAATCGGCGATCTTATCAAAATAAGTTCGACGCTCAATCTTTCGAGAGACCTGAAGGAAAGCTTGAGCGATTTGACTGAAATGGCGGCTGAATACATGAACTGTGAAGCCGCAAGCATTATGCTCATCAACGACCGTGAAAAAGCACTTGAATTTGTTGTAACCATCGGAGATAAACAGCAGCGCCTCGAAACTTTATCAGTACCGATGAGCGATGGAATCGCCGGCTGGGTGGCAACTCACGGCGAACCGCAGATTGTGAATGATACCTCTAAAGACATACGCTTTACCGGAAAGATCGACGAAGAATCTGGATTTATTACAAAACAGATTATGGCGGTTCCCATGCGGGTAGAAGGAGAAATCACCGGAGTTTTAGAGGTTATTAACACCCGTAATAAACGTAAGTTCGGACCTGAGGATTTACGTATTATATCAAGCATTGCCGAGCGTGCCGGCACGGTTATTGAAACGACCAGAAAGATTGAAATCCAACAGAATTTCTATGTCCAGACGACTAACCTGATTGTAAGAGCTATTGAAAAAAAAGATATCTTTTCAGAGGGACATGCATGGAGAGTTGCGGAACTCAGTCATAAAATCTCACGTGCGATGAATCTTTCAAATAATGAACGTAATGACCTTCATTTTGGTTCACTTTTACACGATATCGGAAAACTCGACATGCCTTCATTTTATTTTAATAAACGGGATATATCCGACCGTGAAAAAGAAATCATCCGTCAGCATCCGGTGAAAGGAGCAAAACTTCTTGAGCCGATTACCCTGTGGAAGCCCATCGTTCCCTGCGTTCTTTATCACCATGAGGCTTGGGATGGAAGCGGTTACATGTTGGGAAAATCAGGAGATTCAATACCTCTGGCCGCCAGGATCATAAATTTAACCGAAGCATTTACTGTGATGAGATCAGGAAACAGTTACAAGCGTCAAATGACCATTAAGGAAGCCGTTCTCGAAGTAATGAGAAATTCCGGGAAACAATTTGATCCTGAAATTGTTAAAGTTTTCGTGGGTGTGCTGGAAAAGGAGACCCCAGGATTTTAATGGGCGTTGACATCGACTTTCTCCCCTACCCTGATATATTTTCTCTCTCCTTTTTTTAAATATTTCATTAAACTATTCCAGCGAATGAATCGTCAATAAGGCATAAAGTGTGAGTAATTTTCGCAAGAATATGAAGGCTGTTATCCCTTTGCCGGATGAAAAATGTCTGTTAAAACAAGAAGTTGAGATAGTTGAGGACATTGAATTAGTAAGGCGTTTCAAAAAGGGAAACGAAAGCGCATTCACTGAAATAGTGAATCGTTATAATAAACGTCTTTTAAATACTGCGAAAGTGATATTAAACAACGAAGATGATGCAATGGATTTAACTCAGGAAGCTTTTGTAAAAGCATATTTTAATATGAAGGGTTTCCGTGAGGATTCATCTCTTTATACATGGCTGTACCGTATTGTATATAATCTGTGTATCAGTCATCTGCGAAGAAAAAAGATTATTTCATTTATCTCATTTGATCATGACGACGAAGTAATGGAGTTTCATTCATCTGAACCCGGTCCTGAAAAAGAATATGAACGCAAGGAGCTAAGGCGGTCGGTAATTAAAGCTGTAGATGCGTTGCCTTTTAAACAGCGAACGGTTTTTACTTTGAAACAAATCGATGGTCTTACCCACGGTGAGATAGCAGAGATAATGGGTATAACCGAAGGAGCCGTTAAAGCATCATATTTTCACGCAATACGAAAACTTCAGTGTATGCTCAAAAACCATGGAGAACAATATGATATGTAAACATGTCATAGATCTTATGCCTTTTCTGAATGACGGGTCGCTTGCGCCCAAAATTGAAAAAGAGGTAATGGAGCATCTGGCAGTGTGTGAAAATTGCCATTCGGAATATCATAAATTGAACAATATGATTAAGGTTGTATGTGAGACCATTATGGAACAGGCTCCGGTTCCGGGTTCAAAGTATGTTGAAATGGTAACCAGACGAATCAAAAAGAAAAAGGCCGAACGAACAACCGCATTATGGGCTGTTCCGGCTGCGGCAGCAATATTATTTGCAGTGTTTTTAGGAACTTACAGCATGTTTCTTGGAAACGATGGAGCCGGATTAATGGCTGGTAAAAAGCATACAAATCATGGCCAGACAAGCATAGTTACCAATAATCCATCAAGTGAAGTTGACCTGACATACCATTCTTTTACTACATATGCAAATGTTTCACTGGATGATATGCTGAACTCCATGGACGAAAATGAGATTGAAGCGCTTATAGGTTCTGAGGAGAGGTGAAGTTGAACATGAAACATACGTCATTGGTAATGATTCCAGCGATTTTTATTCTGTTTTTATTCCCTGCGATTTGCGGGGCGCAGGAAATGATGCATCCTGGCCCGCCTGGCAATGCGCCAATGGGTAAGAAACACGAGGCTCAATTTCGGGAATGGATTTGGAACAACCTTAAAACATATCTAAAACTTGACGATGCTGCCGCTGCCAAATTTAAACCGATTTTTCAGGAGCACAGCGAAACCCGTGGCAAACTCATGCATGAACATAACCAGTTGATCAGAATAATCGATCTGAACGCCGATAATCCTTCTGTACCCTTCAAAGATCTGAGAGATAATGCACGGCGATTGGAAATTGTTAATAAATCTCTCATAACTGAATGGGAGAAATATAACATTAAAGCTAAAGGTATTCTTAACGAGCTTCAGCAGATAAAATTGCTCATATACGATGATAAGTTAAAAGAGGATATTTTCAAACGGATGGGGAAACACTCTGATTTTGATAGAACTGTTCCGTCAGTACCACCTGATAGATAATAACAGGATAACCGGTTCATAAATCAGAGAATATATACAATATTAATCTTCGTTACCTCTTAATCACCCCACCCTCCCGGTCCCTTGACCTTACCCCTCTTACCGGGAGGGAGCGGGGTGATTATTTTATCTATTCTTATTAATTCATACTTCCATAGGTTACTGGTTTTGGGATATATTTAGAAACCCAGTTGCATTCGATGAAACTTGGATGCCCGGTTACCCCGAATTTTGAAACAGCGCGCATCTCTATGCGATTATTCCCGCTATGCAGCCGCCATGTGTAATGGTCGTCCGAATCAACCCATTTGCCGTCATCGGTACGCACCTGAAAGGTTTTGAAGCTCGGGGTGAATGTGGTCATCACAATGAAAACCATATCACCGTTGACTTCTGGTACAGCCTCCCAATGCACCTGGTTCAGGGTCGGCCAGAAATCGGCCTCACGGTCGGTGTGTCTGGAATACTGGAGCTTTGGCGGAGCAAGACGGTCGTACCAATTCAGGTAGCCATCCCACGGCCATTGGATGTTTCCCTGCTGAAGCGGTTCTGGAAGCGAGGTGGTCGAAAAGTCATTCCTCGGCATCATACGCATGAATTCGACATTTATATAGAAACCGCCCCAGTCGGGATGTGCAAGTTCGACTCTCGGATCGGTGGTGGAAAAGGAAATAGGCAAACGTTTAAAATCAAGAGGGAGCGTTCTCCATTCCGTGGGAGGTTTCATCCAGTCGATTGGGGTTTTTACCCCGTACATCTCGTAATACGCTTTGTGGCAATCATAAAGGCTCAGGGGAATTCCGGTATCTTTATTGTAGCAGTAGATGTCCACACCCTGGGTGGGGTCAAGGTAAATCCATTTTTGGAAATCGTTTGACCAGACTTCTACTACCTCGTGGGCAATGATATTCACATGGCGTGCCTGGAAACCCATCACGGTAAGGATGTGTGAAAGGTAGGCGGCAAATTGGATACACATACCTCCGCCTCCGACAGACTCGGCACGTTCAATGATATCGACAACATTCCATTTCGGGTATTCAACGGCAGGCGATCCCCATATCCAGCGTCTTGAGGAGTAATCAAGCGCGCGTATTATGATATCGAATTCACCGCCCGCGCCTTCAGCAAGTTTTGCAAGGTCTTCACGCTCGATGACTGTTTTGTTCATCGGCTCATCAGCGGATTGGTAGGTGAATCCGGTTGAGGAATAGCGTATTTCCGGGTTGGAATAGTCATGTATCATTATTTTGGAAGGAACTTCCATACGACGGTTTATTTCACGGTCTACTGAAACAGATTCGACTATCGGGGATTTAAGCGGGTCTGTGGTTGAAAGAATAGCACGCCACTGGATATATCGAACCTTTGGCAGAGTGATCGAACGTTCCGGGTCCCAGTTGGAAGGAGGCATTTCCATCCGTCCTGTTGCCTGAACGGTCGCTGATGCACCGACTGCAAGTGTAGCCCATTGCGACCAGTCAGCTTCGCTTAAGGGGTCCATGGACAGGCCCGCACGAATCTGCCAGGTAATCTGCGAACCGGCGGGTGTGGCGCCTTTGCAGGTCAATGTCAGTTTTTCAACCTCGGTAAAAGGAATGAGAGCGGCTGGTTTGTCAGGTTCTACCCAAAGATCGATTACCGGAGAGATCAATGTCCCCTCGGAAACATATTTCCGGAGATTAACTCTTGCAGTATACTCTCCGACTACGCCGTTTTTATCACGTTCCATTGTTCCGTGCATATCATTCAGATTGCTTATTCCAAATAAACTTGTGGATGAAGGGTTCAGCGAGGACTGATGAAGTCCTTTTCCTGTGATAGTAAACGATTTTCCGCCATTGACGCTGATCGCGGAATGATTGCCGATTATTTTCGGGGGTGCTGAAGGGATTCTTACCTCTTCCCTGCTCTGCAGAAGAAGGTTGATTCCGCTGTCGATCCCCTCTCTCGGAACAAGTCCTATAAGCTCCGGATTGCCCCCACCCGCTTTATATTCATCGGCGCGGGCGATGAGGAATGTATATCCGCTATCAGCATCTTTGGCTTCGGGGCAGGCAAAAGTAATTTCATTGTCGCCTTTCCGGAGCCATGAAGGCTGAACAGGAACATAGGCATACTGCTCGGTAGTTGTAAAGCTGAACGATGTTGTATTTCCGTTTATCGTGACTTTTAACGGCGGTTTCTTATCTGAGCCCCAGTTAACGGTAAAAAATACAATATGAGCAGCTTCGCACCGTGGATCATCGATGGTAAGAATCTTTTTAATCACCCTGTCGCCGAACACCGGCTCTGTAAAAGAACCTTTGTTGCTGGTTCCTGAGCCGGGAGCGTCATCCTCGATAAGTATATGGTTCCAGAGTTTTACCCCCTCATCGCCCTCACGCATGACCTGTTTTGTGAAACCTTTATCGTAGGCTTCCTGTGCAGACGTGGTTTGTTTTACAGTTACCATTCTTCCGGGCGCGGCTTTCGCCATAGGTGTCCAAGCACCGACTATAAGCATTGCCGTTGTGAAGAGAATGAAAACAAAATGCATAATGGTTATCCCCTTATTCAGATTAATGACTTTTTCGATGATGCAAACATACACTATTCAAACTTAAAAGAAAAAGGAATTTTTGTTACAAGACCCTTCTTTTATTTTTGGCTGTCATTATTGCTGCGGCTCCCTTGCACCTACTGGATAAACGGTATTCCGGCAATCCGGCAATGGATATAGTTAAAAAGAATTTTGCAAATAACCCCATGCTTCCGTATATTTTTTACATGATTAATATTTCCCATCTAACATTTTCCTATTGCACCCCACTCGAACTGCGTACGGGCGGAGACCCCGCTCCGGGACAACTTCCCATACTCAATGATCTTTCCCTTGTCTTTGAGACAGGCGTTCATACTGCGATTATGGGTCCGAACGGCTCAGGCAAATCAACTCTTGCGCTTCTTTTAAAAGGGCTTCTCCTTCCTTCCGGGGGAGTCATAAGCGTTGACGGCTTCTCCGCTTCATCAGGGGAGAAAGAACGCTTAGAGGTGATGAAAAGAGTGGGTTTAGTATTCCAGAATCCCGATAACACCATTGTATCTACAACAGTGGAACGTGAACTTGCATTCGGTTTGGAAAACCTTGGAATTCCCGGTACGGAAATGCGCCCTCGTGTGGATGAAACACTTTCCCTTTTCGAACTCGAAGAATACCGTCATAATAATCCATCCCATCTTTCAGGCGGTGAGAAACAACGGCTCGCCCTTGCGTGCGTTATGATCATGAAGCCTGAATATCTTATTCTTGACGAACCGACCTCTCTCCTTGATCCGGGAAACCGCAGCCACATCATAGACCTGATCCGGGAACAGGCAAAAAGCGGGACTACTGTCATCCACATCACGCAGTTTGCGAGTGAAGCACTTCATGCAGACCGTGTGATTATTCTTACCAAAACAGGCGTCGCCCGTGACGGCTCCCCTTCCCTTGTGCTTCGTGACACAGATGCCCTTGGAATCAGAGGAATTGGAAATAGTGAACCTGGGGCGGCAAAATTTCATACACAGCCAATCAAAAAAACAGAACCGTCACCTGAAATTATCCGTCTGGAAAATATATCCTACTGGTATGACCGTGGGCTGCCGTTTGAAAAAAAGGCTCTCGAAAACATATATCTCACGCTTCACAAGGGAACCTCCACCGTTCTACTCGGGCCTGCCGGCTCCGGGAAGACCACGCTCCTCGAGATTGCCTGCGGCCTGACACACCCTTCCGCCGGACAGGTTCATATCGGAGAAAAACCGCTCAGGGCGATGGCATTTCAGTTCCCGGAGGATCAGATGTTCGGAGATACGGTGGGAGAATATGTTTCTTTCGGCCCGGGAAACATCGGGATGACCGGAGAAGCGATCAAAAAAGCATCGGATCGGGCGCTCTTTGCCGTAGGACTCGATCCCGCGCTCTATTCCAGCCGCGACCCACTCACTCTTTCCGGGGGGGAAAAACGCCGCGCCGCTCTTGCGGGAGTTCTGGCCATGAGACCGGATGTTCTCATCCTCGACGAGCCCACCGCAGGGCTGGACCTTCGGGGAACCAACCTCATACTCAATTTCCTCGAAATGTATCTGGATGACGGCGGGACGCTTCTTTTTTCCACTCACGATTTCGAGGTGGCGGAACGCAGTGCGGAATATGCCGTTGTCCTTGAACAGGGACGGCTGGAAACCTGTGGGGAATTGAAAGAAGTATTTGCTGACTCGCGGTGGATAGAAAAAGTGAGAAATAAGCACTCAGCTCATACATAAAAACCCGAAATGCGGCAGAAAAGGATTCATTGCTGCGCTACATAACCGGGGACAATTACCGTTTTCATCCGCATTATTCTCTATGATCACTCAACCAGGAACGTTGATGCCGCTCATTTTTCTTGCCCGCACAGAATCAAATCTCTATATTGTATTTACAGAGAATACTCGAACAATAAGGATTTCCTGCAATGGCTGTTCATATAAACAAACGGAGTTCCCGGTGGATGCAGACTGCACGAAGGTTTTCGTGGGTGCTTGCGTTCTGTATGATCCTGAATCAAAGCCTCATACTTTTTGAAAGCCATGCAAAATGCGGGAATTCACCGGATTTATTTTCTATGGGAATCGCCGTTCTCCCCTCCCAAGCGCCATCCGGCACCCTGAACAAACTGAATAGCAGGAATATCTTTCCCACTCTTGACAGAGCTCCGGCGCTCCTTGAGTGTCCATTATTTTCAAAGA
Organism: Candidatus Latescibacterota bacterium; assembly: GCA_041665965.1. Lineage (GTDB taxonomy): Bacteria > Latescibacterota > Latescibacteria > Latescibacterales > Latescibacteraceae > JAUYCD01. The sequence goes on along the minus strand of JBAYHX010000008.1, from coordinate 879 downwards.
TTTGCGTCCTCCAGTCTGATACTATATTTCAGACTTCACCGAACGCTTCCCTCATTTTCCATAAAACAGAACTCCATCTCCGCGTGTGAGCCATTGCCGGCAATGCGGGGAAGGCTTTCTCGCACCAGCCCGGCGCATTTTCTACCTTTCGTCATCCCGGAAACATGTACGGTCAATATGGAACGCCGCTCCCCTTGAGAGCGTTCTTGATGATACGTTACGCTCCGAACGGTTCCTTTTTGTCGGAATGGGGAATATTTCCGCTGTTCCGTAGAATTATGGACGTGGGCGACAGTACAGTCTTCCGGACTTTAACCGTATAAAATAACTTACACTTTTTAGGGAGAATACTATGTTCGGAATGGATATTACCCATTTGGTAATGTTGATACTATTCGTAGCCATACTGCTTCTTTTCGCTTTCAACTGCTCGATTCACAAGGATAACGAAGACAAGGAGGGAAAGAATAAAGAAACGGAATAAACGGTGATCTTCCGATAGATACAATTATGGATGCTGTCCCGGCGGGTATAATGGTCTGTCGATACATGATCTATACCCGCCCATAATCTTTCTTAAAGTTTTTTCAGGAATTTACTATCATGCCACAATTCAGCCCCTCGCAAATCGTTCTCATAATCGGAATGCTCATTTTTTTAAGTATCATGGCGAGCAAATTATCTGAACGGTTTAGCGTACCATCCCTTCTCCTGTTCCTTGGCATTGGGATGTTGGCCGGATCCGACGGTCCTGGCGGAATTGATTTCGACAATGCCGTAGCTGCCAATCTTGTCGGTACATTTGCTCTTGCATTTATCATCTTTTCAGGAGGATTCGATACAGATTGGCGTATTATCCGTCCCATCTGGGGGAGAACT
>JBAYHX010000007.1:0-22676 GCA_041665965.1 Candidatus Latescibacterota bacterium | reverse complement strand
GCAGGAATGATTTCTTCTATTTCCTCACGGCCGAACATTCCGGCTTCACCGGCATGAGGATTCAATCCGCAAATGCCGATCCGCGGTTTTTCAATTCCCAAAAGCTTCAGCGCATCGAAAAGGAGCCGGGCTGTCCGAACGATACGTTTTTTCTTGATCAGCGATGGAATATCACGGATCGAGGTGTGAGTTGCGACGTGCACAATCCTCATTTCTCCCAGGGTAAGAAGCATGGCGATGTCTTCCGCTCCTGTCAGGCTTTGATAGAACTCGGTATGCCCCGGGTAGCTGTATCCGGCAAGATTCAGCGACTCCTTGTTTATGGGAGCTGTTACCACCGCATCGATTTCCCCCAAAAGAGCCAGCTTTGCGGAAAGTTCGATGCAAAGAGCTGCTGCTTTTCCGCACCGGGCGTCCACAACACCGTACTGAAGGGGAATCGAAAAGCGCCGGTCGGGAACAATGAGATTCAAAAGGTTTTTGCCAAAGGTAATCTCACGGGGACTGTCGATTTTTTTTATAACGATATCGAGATCGAGCATCCGGGCATCCCGTTTGAACGGATCGGGGAAGCCAATAACCACCATATCTGCGGCCTCTTTTGCACGGCTGGTAAAGAGGGTTTTCAGAATCACTTCCGGCCCGATCCCGGAAGGATCGCCCATAGTCAGGGCGCATAAGGATTTTCTCATATGTTACTCCAAGGGCAAAAAGAGAAAGAAAGTATATCTTTTGGATTATTCACAATAAAATAAAAGCAGAAATCAGATTCCGAATAATTATTTCTCTTTGGATCAAAGTTATAGTAATTCCATCGTCATATGTAATATTAAAATCACATCTCTATTCTGCAAACAGAATTTTTCTTCTGCCTGCTGATAAGGTAAAGTAAGACTTGTATTTTGGAGAGCCATCTTTCATATTATTCGAAGTTTTATCCATCATAAACGGGCGAAATAATTGTTTAAATTGGCAGGCGCAATCGCCATGCAAAACATGAGAATCATTACTCAGTATATACGTAATCCTGAGTACATTTCAGGACTCCCATGATAATAAAGCTGACTTTTAAAATAAATCGCTTATCTAGTTGACTCAGCGAACCTACTCAACCCCCCTTTCCCTCAATCTCTTTCCCCCATAAATGGGTGCAAGGGAAGTTGAGGAGCCACATGCTGTTCCTGCCCCCCGCAAGGGGGGAAGGTGGCCTGAAAGGGCAGAAGGGGGTTATCTTTACTGAATATAAACACATTTAGCGGAGTCATCTCGATAAGCGAAATAAAATAATTTAAAAATAAACAGGCAATCAACCATACACATTGAGGTAGATTCAACCATGTCAAGCTCGAAAGATATTTTTGATTTTATCGATGACTCCGAAGTTATCCAGGTCACAGCCGATCTTGTCAAAATTCCCTCGATCTGCCACCATGAAGGACGCGGGATAGTAAACTACTACGAGAAATGGTTTCAGGACCTGCGTATTCCGATGAGGCTCTACCCTTACGAGGACGACCGGTGCAATTTTTTCGCAGATTACGGTGCTGTGTCCGGTCCGGGAAGGTTTATATTCAACGGGCACCAGGATACCAAGCCGACCGGTACCATGACTATCGACCCGTTCGGCGCGGAAATCCGTGACGGCAAAATGTACGGCAGGGGCGCCTGCGACATGAAAGGCGGACTCGCGGGCATACTTTGCGCTCTGAAAGCGATGGTTCGCGCAGGTAAAAAGCCGAAAGGGGGAATCACTTTTTCAAGCGATATCGAAGAGGAGTACGGCGGCCAGGGAGGAATACAGGTCATCGTGAACAGCGGTCTGGTCGACGGGTATGAGGGGCTTATTTCCGCGGAACCTTCCAATCTCGAGATAAACATCGGCAACCGCGGCGGGATTGCCACCGCTTTCGAAACAAAAGGGAAATCCGCCCATTCCGGGCTCGCTCATCTCGGGGTCAACGCCATCCATAATATGGCGTCATTCATACAGGAATATCTGAAACTCCCCTACCTTCAGGTCGAGAACCCGTATTTCGGGAAATGCACGGTCAATTTCGAGAAAATCGAGGGCGGCCTCTATTTGTCTGCTGTTCCTGATTATTGTCTCGTATGTATCGACACCCGTCTTATCCCTGAAACACCGCCGGAAATGGTTATGAAACAGGTGTACGCTCTCATGGACAGAATGAACCGTGAGCAGGGAATCGCAATCAACGAAACCGACCAGCCGAAAACATGGCGGGTGGACAAGGGCTATTCCCCTGCGGCATTCATCCCCCCGGAGCATGAACTGGTCAGGCGTTCGGAGAAAGCGATCAAACGGGCGACAGGAGAGAAAGGTCTTCTTTCGGGCTGTCCCGGGGCTACTCTGGCCGGTGTTATGATCATGCGCGGGACTCCTTCCATTATCTGCGGGCCGGGATCCATTGCGCAGGCGCATACCGATGATGAATGGGTTCTTATAGATCAGATTCCAAAAGCCGCACGATTCTACGCGGCGCTCATGGATGAGATGTAAAATTTTTTTACCCTCAACAAAACACCTTTTTACAAGGCTTTCAAGGAAGGACGATATGGATCGCCGTAATGCCATAAAAAGCATCCCATTGGCTGCCGCCGCAGGGTTGATATGTAAAACGGTGAAAGCAGACAGTTATTCTGAGGACAAGAAATCTTTGGGTTTGATATATCTTGAAAAAGTCAGGGAAATGCTCCAGAGCATCAAAGAGAGAGAAACGGATAAGCTCCTGGAATCCGCATACCATGTCGCTCAAACCATTAAGAGTGGGGGGAGCTGTTATAATCAATGGGATATGGGGCATTCGCTCGATTTCGATCTGTTCCCTGAACGTCCCGGAGATCCCGGGCTGTTCATCAACGGGTATACCGGCGTCCAGGGGAAAAAAGGGGATACCCTGCTTTTGAGCATGGTCGGGAGCGTAGGCGCGCGCGGGCCGATGGACGACCCTCATAAACGGGGAATCTTCGTTATCGGAGCGCCCGCACCCTGGAGCGCGGAGACGCCTCACCCGGAACTTTTGACCGAAGAGCAGCAGGTGTTGAAATACCGTCATTTCTGCGACATCTGGATTGACACGGGTATCTCCACAGAAGGCGCAATCATGGAGATTCCGGGAGAAAATGTACATATGGGGCCGGTGTCCGGCGCGCTGGGGATAATGACATTCTGGATGATCACTGCCGATGCGGTTCGAATTCTGGCACGTGAAGGCATACCGGTTAAGGTCAAAGGCGATGAACCCGGGCTGAAAAAAGAAAATTATGCACCCTATTCATACGCGCCCCGATACAATAAACCGATAAATGTCGATAATCCTCTGGGCAGAGAATACTTCGATGAAGCGATGCGTCAGCTGCGCTCGATAGAGAGTGAATTCGGCATGGTTAACCGTATTGCCGGCATGGTTGTGGATACCATCCTTACGGGAGGAAAGGTATTGAACTACAGCAGATACAGGAATTCTCTCTGTGTCGAAGCGATCAACCGCCGCGGCGGCCTGCTTCTCAACCGGGGATTATTCAACGGGGAAAAAGGCCTCGAAGCCATCCGCGAGCGTCCCGGCGACAATCCCAAAGCGCCCCCGGCCTCGGAAAAAGATATTGTCATCATGGGCATCTACCAACCGGACGACCCGGTCGACATAAAAAATCTGCACGAAATCCGAAAGTACGGTGCAAAGATCGTATCCATCGGCGCGGCTTCAAAAGATGGGGCCATACCGTCCGGCGAAACCGTACCCTCGCTCTCCGATGCGCATCTCGGGATGATGAGCAACACCTGGGGTCTTTTTGCCGTCCCGGGGGTGAACCGTAAAGTGTGCCCGACTTCCGGGCTTCTTCTGAATCAGATGTTCTATGCCGTCCAGATGCAGATCGCGGAAAAAATCAGGGAGCGCACCGGCAACAATCCACGGATCGACGCCAACGCCGCTATGAAAGGCGGGCTGGCAAAGAGGAAGCTGGACTGGGAAATAATCAGGGGTAGGGGATATTGAAGACACCGGATCGAAACCGTTTCTCGCAAAGTCAATAAAGAAAGGAAATACTATGAGACATGATTTACAAGATTGACAAGATTATATATTTTCTTAATTTTTTCATTTTAATTCTATCCTGTTAATCATGTTAATCCTGTCTAAGATTTCTTTTTCTTTGCGGACTCTGCGAGAAAAAATCTTAGAATAGTTTACTTTTCTTCTGTCCCCATTTATTTAAAAAAGTCCTTCGGGTACCGGTTCGGGTCCATCGGCGGGCGGTTTTTCGGGATTTCCCAGGCGAGCGGGATATCGTCGAGCGCGACCGGTGCGCCGTTTTTCTCGAGCAGGGAATAGAATCCCCCGATGAACATCTGCGTCTTTTCGTAAATATTTTCGTAAGGCTCCGGCATCTTTCCGGTCTCGAACATGCGTTCCATCGTGTGTATCATCGGCAGCCATATCGCGCTGTCGGTTACAAACCCCCGGCTTTCCCGCGGCCAGTCCATCTGACGGTCGAAGGTGACATCGTTTGCATAGCCGTCGTGACGTTTGGTTGTTCCTCTGCCGGAAACCCGTATCCAGGCGCTTCCCGAGCGATAGGACTGCTGGAGCAGGCCCCAGAAGTTGTTTCCGCCGTTGCGTCCCTTGTATTTGAATGTCATCGCGCCGTTCGGGTGCGTCCAGTCGTCCGCCTGGTAGGATACCGACTGTACACCCCCGCCGATGCAGGCATACACGAAATAAATTCCATGCACCCCGTGGGTGGCATAATCGCTCTGTGCGTTATCGGCGACATATCCCGCGATCTCTCCCATATCAGGAAGAGCCTGACGGACGGAATCGACCGCCTGCACATACTCCAAAGACGAACCGCACATGATCGGTGCGCCGCCTTTTTTCGCCGTTTCGATAATATCCCTGGCGTTTTTCAGGCTCGAAGTGAACGGCCGGTTGATGAACATGGGGATTCCGGCCTCGAGGTAAGGACGGGCCAGATCATGGAACCAGAAAAGGGAGGCGAAGTCCGAAAGAATCACCGCATCCACCTTCCCCACCATGTCGTCGTAGTTTTTCACTTTCCTGACATCATATTTCTGGCAAAAACGATCCAGAGCCTCAGTATTGCTGTCCCAGGCCTGGGTCATGACCATTCCGGTAACCCGCGATCTGCCGTCGGTAGGATTGATCAGCGGCCCCCAGATAGCGTCGACATGCCCGCCGGTTGCGGTGAGAACGCCTATTTCCATAAGCTCTACCGAAGAAGGGCTCTTGCGTTTGAATTTCCGCTTTCCCGTCTCCTGCGCGGAAACGGTTCCCGCCGAGGCGAGCGCCGAAGCCGCAAGGGCGGTTTTCTTTATAAAGGAACGACGTGAATCGGTGGTGGTATCTGCCATCTTTTTCTCCAGTCCATGAGCTGTGAATGCGGAACCTACCCCTCGGTCACCTTCTTGGAAGCACCCCGTCTTATGAAAGAGAAGACCGGGAGGAGTTTAGTATTACAACTTTTTAATTTCTAGTACACCCCATTCTTCTTTGCCATCAGCATATTCGCGCGGATCAGGGAATTGAATGTCCCGGCGTCTGTCCACCAGCCGTCGAGAATCTCATACTCCATGCTGCCATCCGCGATATAGGCGTTATTTACATCCGAAATTTCCAGTTCCCCCCGTGAGGAGGGTTTCAGCACGCGGATAAAATCGAAAACCCTGCTGTCGTACAGGTATATTCCCACAACCGCGAAAGAAGATTTCGGGCGTGCGGGTTTCTCTTCGATGGAAACGATGCGGCCGTCTTTCAGCTCGGCCACTCCGAAACGCTCCGGATCGGGGACATCCTTGAGAATGACCCGGGCGCCGGTGTCCTGACGGTCGAAGTTATCGACAGCGTTTTTTATGCTCCCCTCGATCAGGTTATCCCCAAGGATGACAACAACCTTGTCGCCATCCACAAAATGTTCCGCCAGAGAAAGCGCCTGCGCTATGCCGCCGTGACCCTGCTGGTAGGTATAGTTGATATGTTTCAGCCCGAATTCCGCGCCGTTGCCGAGAAGGGTCAGAAAGTCTCCCGCCGAATTTCCGCCGGTCACCACCATGATATTGCGGATTCCCGCATCGACCAGGGTTTCGATGGGATAATAGATCATCGGTTTGTTGTAAACCGGCAGGAGATGCTTGTTGGTTACCCGGGTAAGAGGATCGAGACGGGTTCCGAGTCCTCCCGCCAATATCACTCCCTTCATGTGCTGTCCCTCCGGTCAAATCATAAATTACAAAGAAACTTTTTAAGTGCCTGCCTCTCGCAAAGTCCGCAAAGTCAATAAAGAAAGGAAATACTATGAGCAAGCGAAGCGCATCTTTTAGCCATGATTTACAAGATTTACAAGATAAAATATTTTCTTAATTTCTATCCTGTTAATCTTGTTAATCCTGTCTATAATTTATTCTTTTTCTTTGCGGACTTGCAGAAAGATGCGCTCCGCTTGGCGAGAGAATGAATCAAAGAGTTCACTCTATCAATTCTTGTCTTTCAAAGGCTTCCACCATTGGGAATGATCCCGATACCACGCGATTGTATCCTCGAGGCCGGTTTTTACATCGGTGTCCGCCACAAATCCCAGGCCGGCAATTTTTGTGCAGTCCATGGCATAGCGGAAATCATGGCCGGGACGGTCCGCAACCGGGGTGATGAAACGTTCCGGAAGTTCGAATTTCCGGACAATGGTCAGCGCGATTTCACGGTTGGTCAGTTCCCTGCCGCTCGAAATGTTATATATCTCTCCGGGAACGCCCCTCTCGAGCACAAGCTCTATCGCACGGCAGTTATCGAGCACATGGATCCATTCGCGGACGTTTGTACCGTCGCCATAGAGCGGGAGGGATTTTCCTTCCAGACAGTTTGTTATGAAAAGCGGGATTAGTTTTTCCGGGAATTGAAAGGGACCGTAGTTATTGGAACTCCGGGTAACGATCACCGGCATTCCGAATGTCCTGAAATACGAGAGCGCAAGCATATCTCCCGCCGCTTTGGAAGCGGAATACGGGCTCGATGGATTCAGGGGCGAAATCTCGGAAAAGGCTCCCTCGCGAATGGAACCGTACACTTCATCCGTACCGATCTGGATGAACCGTGAAACTCCCGCTTTCCGTGCGCTGTCCAGGAGCACCTGGACACCGATAACCCCCGTTCGAACAAAAGCATCGGCATCGGCGATAGACCGGTCGACATGGCTTTCCGCCGCAAAGTTGATTACCGCATCACAGCCCTCGACCGCTTCGGAGACCTTGCTGCGGTCGCAGATATCGCCTTTTATGAATTGGTATCGCGGATCGTGTTCGATATCGCGGAGATTCTCCGGATTTCCCGCATAGGTGAGTTTATCCAGATTGACAATCTCGATGTCTTTCGTCCTGCCGAGGAGGGAGCGGATAAAATTCGATCCGATGAACCCGCATCCCCCGGTGATCAGTATTTTCATGGAAAATCTCCCCGAATTCATTATTCCATGATAATAAAGCATATCATATTCATGTGCAAGTATTTTCCTGTTTCCGCACGCTTATCCGAAAGACTGTTGTCCGCGACCGCTTCGACACGCTCAGCGGTCGGAGGCATACAGGCGCGGGGAAACCAGCCATCTGACTACTCCACTACCGTCGTTGTTCTGATAAACTCAAATATGCTTTAATATTATCGCATCAAAGTCAGAAATGCCCCTTATAAAATTCATTGCCGTACACCCATAAAAAAATCCCCTCTCTTTGAAAGAGAGGGGATCGAGGGGTGAGTTCTTGTTCTCTCACGCTTCCCGTATTCTCCAGTTTTCCATCCACTTGTATTTGGGAGGCAGGTAAGCTCCCATCGTTTTGTCTGCCTGACGGGAGAGCTTTTTCAGCACTTCACGGTCTTCCTTGGTAAATTCGGGCCGCCAGATCGAGTCGAGCGCATCGTACACCTCAGCCATCGTGTTCAATGAAGGCAGGCTGGAAGCGATATCCTGATTCTGCCACATATAGCGGAAAGCGGCTTTGGGATAGCTCTGGCCGCGGTATTCCGGCGCAAAATAACCAAGGTACTGCGCATAGGCCATCATGGGATCGCCGCCCATAGGCTTGATTCCAAGGATACCGACTTTCTTTTCGCGGCAGAGAGGAATGACTTTGCTGTAGGTGTCCGGTTTATCAGCCCACCAGGCTTTGTTATGATGGAAATTGATAGGCATCATGATATAATCGACGGGGGTGTTTTCCACCGCCGCAAGAATTCCCGATTCGATATGAGCTACCACGCCGACTGCACGGATTTTGCCTTCATCGCGCATTTTGAAAAGGATGTTCAGGTCGTCATCATTTTTGGCGTAACCGTCAGCGTCATGGTAGACAATCCGGTAGAGGTCGATATAATCGGTATTGAAAGTCCTGAGCGCTCCCTCGATTTCCGCGCGGACATCCTTTTCCACTGCAACGAGGGAGATAACAACTTTCTGACGTTTATCGGCAAGTGATTTCGCCATCGGTTCGAACTGGTGGAATACGCTGTGATCATAAATGTCGAAAAGGGTAACCCCGTTCTCGATAGCTTCCTGTATCTGACGGTTGCGGCCGACAGGGTCTTTCAGATTAGCGTCCGAGAGATGAGAACCGAATCCAAGCAGGCTCACTTTTATACCTGTCTTTCCCAGTGTCCGATACATCATATTCTGGGGATTCGGCACCGGCATCACAGGGATGACAACTTTCTCTTTTGCCTGGATCGAACTGACCCCCAGGCCGAGAGTCGCCGCACTGAGCGCGGTTTTTTTAAACATATCTCTACGTTTCATGATCTGCCCCTTTTAAAAAAAAGTGAATTTTATGGTTTATAATACATTCTTCATCAGACATCCATCATAATAATTAAACGCCCGGTGAAAAATTCCGATTCACCTTCAGAAAAACCGCGCCCCGTTTTCCTTCATATCGAATTGATACACCCCCATCTTCGCGCGGGTCAGAGTCCGGTAATCCCGAACTTTTTCGATCCCTTTTTCGCTGAGATAGAAAATCGGAATTTTCTCGATGTCATTTTCTCCGAGATTACGCTCTTTTGCTATCCGCAGATACGGCAGTTCACGGGGATCATGTCCCATCATCCAGGAAGTTACCGCATCTATCGACGTCATCGAGCGGCTGACAGTGAAAAAATCTGTGTGGATGACTCCGCAGTCATCGCCTCTCCCGAAGACACCTTCGACCATGTTGACATAAGGCTTTGGGAATCCTTCGACCATGTCCATCATTCGCTGGGACCACTGCTCCACCCAGAATACCCGCGATTCCGCGACAGCGTTCATTCTTTCGAGAGCTTTCCTGCGCTCTTCGCCTTTGCTTTTCCTATATATATCCAAAGCTTTCATGAACACATCATACCCGCCGTTTTCCCGATACGCTTTCACAAAACCGCCTTCATCCCAGTGCTTGAATCCCATGTTTGCATGTCTGAAATAGGATTTTTCGACTTTGGAGCGGTAGTCGCGGTTGAAATCTTTCATGAACGGCGCACGCCAGAGATCAAGCCCTGTCCAGGAATCGCACACGTGGCCGTATCCGCGCGGCATGACACCCTGAAGATTTTTCATCGTGAGCGTGGTATGACCCAGCTGGTGTGTATGGGCATGAGCGATATTAATAAATGTGGTGCCATCCTGAAATGTCGGCTTGTAGGTGGGAAACCTTCGCGCAACAACACCTTCGGGATTCTCGTGCCATTCGAGCTCGGATTTGTCGTAATCCTTGAAATACTGAACGTGGGCTTCAATTACCGGCAGCTTGTGTGTATTGAAAATATCGGTCAGCCCCCATTCCACCATCTGGTCATGCCAAAGCGCCCCGCGAACCCCCATAGCCGAATTTGTGTTCCCGATATCACGGAGACTGTCCGCAAACCCTGCCGTCAGGTAAGGGTGTACGATCCATCCATTGTGATAGGTGGGATTTTTCGAATCATAATGCCCTACCATATTGGGATTGATAAATGTTCTGCCGCCCTTTTTGCCGCCTTTGCGAAAAACCAGCTCTGCCGCCCGCCGTCCGAACCGTTCCATTTGATCGTTGCAGGGCTTCCATGTGCCGTTCTCATCACGCTCGTTCGTTATCCCCGCTTTTATGATAAATACCGCAGAGGGATTATCAAGAATCTCTTCGCGGAGAACGGGGGCGATATTGCCTTTTTCACCTTTTTTCAGAATCCTGAGGCCGTCACGTATTCTCAATCCGGTCCCGTTAAGCTGCTGATCGGGTTCCCATGAAATATCATGATCTTTGAGATCAGGACTTGACCAGATATTGGTCGAAAGCGCTGCCCCAAGTGTTGTTGCTAGAAATGTACGCCGTTTCATGGCTGTTGCCTCTTATCTATTGGAAATCCATCATTGTATATGAAATTTACAGCCTATTTTCGTTTCTTGTTATTATCAACAAAACCTATCTCATAGGATTTCTTTTGACTTGTATCGAGAGAAACGGTAAAAAGAGCATACCGGACGCCATTAATTGTGCTGACAGAAAAAGGTATGGTTTTACCGTCCTCCTTAATCTCTTTTGCTGTTCGACCCTTCCAGTCACTGGGAATCAGAATGGTCGCATCTTTTATGGGGCGGCTGCCCTGCTGAATGTCAAAAGACAATCCGTTTCCCGCGCCGGCGAGTGAAACACGCTGAAATTTCATATCCCGCCGGGCATCGACAAATTTCGCCCAGCTGTCTCCGGAAACCATCGGTATACCTTTGGATTTTGCGTTAGAAGCCGCGCTTTCCACCAGGGATAACCGTGTGCTCGAATATACCGGATGAAAACTATAGGTAAGAACGGAATGATAGTTCTGTAAACTCTCATCGACTACCGTTGGGTCAACTTTTTCGTAGAATGTTGTGGACTGCTGGTAGAGATCGATCAAATTCCCTTTTTCATCGATATATTTCATCGGCAGACCACTGGCATTGAGATAGGCTTTATCGCCATCGTTTACTATGAAAGATGTCGCATCCGAATTTATTCTCACTCCGTTTGCGGCCAGATATTTTGCATGTTCAGTCCATCCCACCCAGTTCAGGCAGTGCTCCCTGTCGGTTAACGGCTGGTGTCCATACTCCGCAATAAATGCCTGAATTTCTCTTTTGATCTCCTGTTCTGCGCCTCTCAAAGACGGTTTCCGGCAGCCAAGATTGACATGTTTTGCCGTGGAATGTCCTTCAGCCAAAAGCAGATTATCGAGTTCATCATCAAATTCATTTCCCGCGCCCTCAAAAAGTGTGTAATACCCGCCGTATTCCCGCGTCTTTCGGGCATAGGCAAGAATATCCTTCTTTGTAGCGTCATCACCGTCGCCGGTAATCCATGCAACGCTCATCGCTTTATCGGGGTAGTACCAGAGACGGGGAAGCGGTTTATTGAACCGGGCCAGATAATTTATTGCATTAACCAGCACATCCTGCTGGACATCCGCCTGGGGGATGTTTGTTTTGGAATGATCAAGGTACTTGAACACAAGGTCATTAAGACGGTAAATTACATCACCGTCCGGATCCTCATTATCTCCGTCGCTCCTGTATTTATATTGTCCCTGATGGAAAAGCACCGTCGATTTTGCCAGATCATAAGTGAAACATACGGCATGACCCTTGCCGAATTGATTCAGGGTTACAGCAGGGAAAGTGGTTGGCGTTGAAGAGTCCGAATAGATATATGCAATAACCGAAGCGCCGTTTACACGATAATTTTCCGCTTCGCCGTGAAACTGGATCGTTTCATCGGTAGTTCCCTTGCCGACAGGTGCTGCCAAATCAATTTTTATATATTTTTCCTCTGTGATTGTCCCCATATCCGTTATTCCAAAAACAGTCGCCAGCCGGGGATCAGGGCTCAAGCCAATGAGACTGCCCCCGTTCTTTACATACGATGTCAATGAAGCTGCATTTTCAACGGTCAGAGGAGAGGTATCCGAAAGCAGTACAATTTCATATTTTTTTAATAATTCGAGAGTTACAGGGGATTGCTGCATATCGACAGTTTCATAACATAAAACACCTTCCGCATCAAGAATCTCGGTAATATACTTGTGAAAAACATTTGGGCTGCCGCTGTCGGTAATAACCAGCACCGGTTGAGCGGAAACGGGAACTGCCTCTGTTACTTTCTTGTCTTTCTTTGCGTAACCGGGTGATACAAAAAGCGCTGCCAAGATCAGGAAAACTGTTATTGCCCGCATGGAAGATCCTTTTGAGAGTCTATGAGTATTTTACGTAATGTATTCTTTACCATAAGACGGTGACTTCGACAAGCTCAGTCGCCGTATTATCAACATGTATGCCGCTCTTAAATTATAAAATTCTCCCTAAAATAATTGCATTAAAAGTACTGTGAAAAAGGCTAAATGCCTGTTATTTTCTTTTATGCCGAAACTCACCCCCTAACCCCCTCTCTATGCTATAGAGGGGGAATTATAAGGCTCGCAATGAGTTATCTCCTCTATAGTATAGAGAGGAGACCAAGAGGTGAGTTTAGCAGTAGCGGTGATTCCATTTAATAAAGTGTTTTTCACAAGGCTTTTAATTTGATCCAAGGAAAAATATATGATGATCGATTATTTTCCTAAATAATTCCCACCGATCGGAATATCCCTGTTTTCGAAATAGTTATCGTCTATGATACTCGGCCTCGATACCTCCAAAAGAAGAGAAGGTTCGATCCCGCTGAAAGAGTGAGACGTGCATACAGGCACCCGCAGGACATCGCCGGTTTTCAGCAAAAGATCATCTTCTCCGAAAAGCATTCTGACCTTTCCCCTGACGATATAGAATGTTTCGAGTTTTTCCCGGTGATAGTGTTTCGGGCAGGTCTGTCCTTCGAAAACGAAAAGGAATTTCCCGCAGTAACCGGCCTCATTTTCGTTGGCAATCCAGAATTCAGTTTCACCGATTTTTTCGAAATCACCAAGGCCGAAATCGAGAACGAGGGGCGTGACATCCGGCATGACCAATCCCCATTCCAAAATCCGGGCAAGGACTTTTTCTATCTTTTCTTCCGCCTGCCTGCCGTGAAGAGAGAAGTTCAATCCCTTTTGAAGTTCATCCATGATGATTCTCCCTTAAACACTTATGAGAATGAGGATTCCAGAAAAATCCTTAAAATACAGCCTTATAAATCCCCAGAAAGAGGACTTAAGGGACTGTTTCCCAAGCTGAAAAAATGATTTTCAGGCGGGCAGGCTCATGTATTCATTTATGAGGTTTTTGTACATTTCGACCATACCTTCAACAGCAAGACGCCCGGTTTCTTTCGTTGCAAGAGTGGGATCGCCATAGATACCGGTTTTGCTCTCCTGAACGCACCATGTGGAAAGGAAAGCTCCTCCTTTGGCCGAGCCGAAAGCATCCCCCGGATAAAAATCGGTACGGTAGGTAATGGTGTCGACATTGGTCACCTTGCTCATATCCACAAAGTCGGAGAAATAGAGCATGAGCGAAGTCTCGAATTCACCGCCGTGGAGGGAGCCGCCGATGGGGGATTTACGAATTTTTTTCATCGTCTCGGCCGCCATCGACCACACATTCGATGTCACAACGTTTACATTATAGCTGTCCAGAATCCGACGGGACGCAAGTTTGATCATTTCGGGATTCTGGCCGTGTGCATTGATGCAGAGGATCTTTTTAAATCCCATCTCGACAAGGGACGCCATTGCATCGTACCATATCTCGGTAAGAATTTCGCTCCGTATCCGAATGACCCCCGGCCATTGTGTCATTTTTTTTACCGAATAACCGGCCCAGAAACCGGGCATAACCAGAACCGGATACATGTCTTTGACCGCTTCGGCCACTTCTTTCGCGATACCTTCCGCTATAACATGGTCGGTGTTGACCGGAAGATGATGCCCGTGCTCCTCGACCGTTCCGAAAGGCATGATGATAAGCCCTTTATTATCAATATACTCTTTGATCTGGGGCCATGACTTTTCCCCGAAAAAAACCGACATTTACGTTCCTCCTTTGCTGCTTGTTTATTCATTGATCATATATAATTTATCGATGAGCTTATTGAGTTTCAGGTAATTTTCGTAGGATTTTTTATACTTTTTACTGTTTTCGTTATCGGGATAATAAATCTTTCCTCTTTTCACAAGCGCCGAACAGCCATCGGCGATGCTGTTGTAAATTCCGCTCCCTGTTCCGGCAATAATGGCCGCGCCGAGACAACCCGGCTCGCTGCCCCCCGAAGATTCTATGGCAAGTCCGCAGACATCGGCTTTGATACCGTTCCATAAATCGCTGCGCGCTCCCCCGCCGAAAGAGTAGATTTTGGAGATAGAGAGGCCGTTGTCTCGGAGAACATCGAGGTTATTCCGGAGCATATATGCAACCGATTCCATGCATGCGCGCGCGAAATGTTCCTGCCTGTGGCCAAGGCCGAAACCATAGAACATGCCCTTGACCGGCGGATTGGGCGAAGGGCTTCCTTTCCCTGCGAGATGGGAAAGCATAAGGAGACCCTCCGCGCCGGGCGGAACCGCTCCGGCTTTTTCACAGATATTCTCGAAAGTATATGTTCCGGGAGTATTGCCTCCGCAGTCGAAAAAAATCTTTTTGATCCATTCGAACGCCGAACCGGCAGTCGGGCATATCCCAATCAACACAAAATCTTTTTTTTGAAATCCGCAAAAATTATGAATTCCCGCTTCTTTTTTATCAAAAAAATCAGTCGTTACCGTGTGGACAGCAAGAAATGACCCGGTACTCTCGGAAAGGATTCCAGGACGGATATTCCCTATCCCAATCATACCGCAGAGCTGGTCGATGGCTCCGGCAACAATGAGTGCGCTTTGAGGAATACCTGTTTCGGAGGAAACTTCCGGCGATATATTTCCGACAGGTTCACCGGCATCGGAAATTTCGGGCAGCTGTTTCGGGGAAAGTCCGATGAAATCGAGCATCTCATCCCACCAGACCCTTTTTCTGACATCGAACAGAAGGGAGGATGAAAGGATCGACGGGACAGTTATAAATCTTCCGGTCAGTTTATAGATAAGATAATCATGGACGAGGAGAATTTTATCTATCGCGCGAAACTTTTCCGGCTCGCGGCGACGGACCCAAAGGAGTTTTGATGCCTCGTATGTTTCCGAAACCACCGGCTGGCCGGTTCTATCGAAAATCTTTTGCGCTCCGAAAAGGGAGATAATCTGTTCGGCTTCATCCTTTGCCCTTTCATCGTAGGCGACAACGGCATTCCCAAGGTCATTGCCTTTGGAATCGACTGTGGTAAAAGTGACGCCCTGGCTTGAAACGGAAATGGCAGAGATGGACTTTATCTTTTCGGGATTGCGCGAGCGCAGTTCGCCGATACAGCTTTTTACCGCTTCCCAGTAAACATTCATCTCTATTTCGACAAAACCGTTCGCATAAACTGGCAGACATTCCTGTGAAGCGATATCGAGAATTCCCTTTTCAGATTCGACAAGCGCTGTTTTTACAGAGGAAGTCCCCGAATCTATGCCGAGAAAAAAAGACATATATGCTCCGAATTTCAACTTTTTAGAAAAGCGTTTACTGCAAACAGAATTGAACCACGAAAAGCACGAAATTCACGAAAATTATCAAAGATAATTTGACAGGATTACCATGATTTACAGGACATTCACAAATCTACAATACTATCTGCCGTACAAAAAAATCTTGAAAATTATGAGCTAATTGCAAAAGTCCATATTTTTGAAGCAGCCCCCTTCCTGTCCTACGGACATCCTTCCCCCAGATGAGGGCAGGAAAAGACTGTGAAGCATCGACTTCCCTTGCCCCCGAAACGGGGGAAAGGGACAAAGGGTTAGGGGGTTTAAGTAAAAATAATTCCATTTTTCAATAGTAAAATGACTTTTGCAAAAGGCTCTCATGTTAATTTTTTTATCTGTTTTATTTGTTCCCTGTCATTTTCCTGCGGCAGATGTGTCGAGCTTGATACCCTTCCACATCCTTTCGATTTCCTCAAGGGTTTTCCCCTTGGTTTCGACAATCATGAGCCAGACAAATATGAACGAAGTGAAACAAATCCCCGCATACATAAAGAACGTGTTGCCCCCTATGGTATCTACAAACCAGGGAAATGTCTGGACGACTATGAACTCGGTTATCCATAGAATCATTGTCGCCATGGCCATTGCCCTTCCGCGGACTTTATTCGGGAATATTTCCGCGAGATACACCCATATCACACCTCCCATGCTTATGGCAAAAGAAGCGTCATAAAGCATCAGCGATCCCAGAAGCCATATCCCGCTGAGTTCCGGGGACCGGAAAGCGATTCCTGTTATCACGAACGCAATCCCCATACCGAGGCAGCCGATAAGAAGGAGCGGTTTCCGGCCGATACGGTCTATTACAACCAGGGCGACGATTGTGAAAATGAACAATGTCGTCATAACGACAAGGGAGGCGATTATCGCGGTGTTTGCGCTCTGGAATCCCGCCCGCATGAATATTTTCGGCGCGTAGTAGCTTACAGCGTTAATCCCCACCATGTGCGAGAAAAATGCGAGCACTACTCCGATAAACAGAGCTTTTCGGAAACCGGGCCGGAAAAGCTCCCGGAGGGAGCCTTCCTCATATTCTCCGGCTTTCTTTATTTCCGCAATCTCCCTTTCGGCATGGATACTTCCGCCGATACGGGCAAAGACCTCGCGGGCTTTGTTCTCTTTCCCTTTGGTTACAAGCCAGCGCGGGCTTTCAGGGATGAAGAAGAGCGCGGCAAAGAAAATTCCCGCAGGTATCACCTGCACGATAAACATCCATCTCCAGTTGTCTGGCCCAAAATCAACAAGGAGCCAGTTGGAAAAATAGGATAACAGTATACCGATCACAATGGTAAGCTGGTTTATGGTAACAAGCTTTCCTCTGGCATGAGCCGGAGCGATTTCTGCTATAAACATTGGAGAAGCCACGGTCGATATTCCGATTGCGAGCCCTCCGATCATCCGTGCTAAAATAAGGTCGGTGTATGTCCTTGAAAAGCCGGAGAATACACCTCCTGCCACATACAAGAGAGCGGTAAAAATCAATATCTTTTTCCTGCCGAAACGATCGGTGAGCATACCGGCGAAAATTGCACCGATGATGGCGCCGATGTCCATATTGCTTACCGCAAAACCCTCCTCAACATTGGTCATATTGAAATGAGGGGATATGAATGGAAGAGCGCCGGCAATAACCCCGTTGTCGAAGCCGAATAAAAGCCCTCCGACAGCGGCGATGATGGATATCATGAATGTGTATGATCTGCTGCCATGCTCCGAGAGAAGTACACATTCTATTTTCGGGCTGGACATGGTTGGCTGCCTTTCTATTGTTTTTGTTCGATTATGTAAAGAGAATATACTATCCGGACAGAAAAGGAGTAAAAAGAAAAATAGTGTAGCATTTTTTTAAATATTGAATATATTTATCATAATTCCTGATAACAATAATCAATGCACGACATGAAGCGCAATAACAAAATGAAACCAAAAGACCGTCAGCAGGAAATACTTTCCTATCTTCAGGCCATGCAGAGGGAATTCCCGGTCGAGGAATTGGCTGAAATACTGCATGTGTCGCCATTGACAATACGGCGCGACCTTGATGTTCTCTCCACAGAAAAGGCAATAGTGAGAACCTACGGGGGTTGTATTTCAGCTGGAATGTCGGCTATCGAGAACGAGTATTATGCAAAAGTCGCAAATAATTACGAATTGAAACAGGCGATAGGAAAAGCTGCAGCGAGGCATGTTTCTCCCGGAAATGTAATCCTGATCAATGATGGTTCGACCACCTATCATCTCGCATCCCATCTTGAAGGGATTGCAAACCTGACCGTTTTCACCAATTCAATACAGATGATACCGGCGCTTGTCAGATCGGGGAACACAATTCTCTATGTTCTCGGGGGAAAATACATAGCAGGCCTCAACCATCTTTCGGGAAGCCTGACCGAACAGATCCTTGAAACAATGAGCTTTGATATTGTTTTTTTAGGGGTCGATGCGATAGACCCGGAAGGCGGGTGTTTTTCGAACACGCCCGAGGATGCACGGCTTGCTCAGGTTATGCTCCGTACCGGGAGGAAGAAAATTCTTCTTGCAGACAGGACAAAATTCCATACGGTGAGCTTTTTCAGATTTGCCATGATCAGTGATTTCGATCTTTTTATCACAAACAAAGGGGAAGAAAAAGCCTTTTCAAAAGAATTTAAAAATATGACGATGATTCAGGAGGTTAAACCATGAGTTATTCGATAGGCTGGGCGAAAGTCGATCTAAAAAAATTGCCGAGGTTAGTTACGAAGGAAATACCGGGCCCGAAATCCTGTGAGCTTCACGCAAAAGCGGTTAAATACATGAAAGGATTTTCGGGACAGGTACGGCTGTTTCCGGTAGTTTTCAAGAGCGGTTACGGCTGCACGCTGACCGATGTGGACGGCAACACATTCCTCGATTTTTCATCGGGAATCTATGTCACCACGCTCGGGCATTGCCATCCCAAGGTTACGGAAGCGGTTCAGAAAGCCGCGGGTCAGCTCATGAACTGCCATGATTTCACCACTCCGGTCAAAGTAAAGCTCCTCGAAAAGATGAGCGAAATTCTCCCCGGCGATTTGTGCGGAATACAGCTTTATGACAGCGGCACCACTGCTGTCGAGGCGGGTCTCAGAGTCTGCCGGGCTGCAAGCGGCAAGCACGAGTTTCTCTCGTGCTACGGCGATTTCCATGGCAAATCTGGGCATTCGGTGAGCCTTGCCCGGATGAATCCGGTAAACGGCGCCACCCGTGAGGCGGGATTCTACATGATGCCGCGCCCGAATCCGTACCGCCCGCTTTTCAAAAAACCGGACGGATCCATAGACACCGACGCCTATCTGAAATTCTATGATGAGTTCATTGTCGAAGCGACAACCGGGCGGGTTGCAGCCATCGTTCTCGAACCAATCCAGGGATGGGCGGGATCGATTTTTCCTCCTGACGATTTTTTTCCGAAACTCAGGAAATGGTGCGACAGCCGTAAAATTCTCCTGTTCGCGGACGAGGTTCTCACCTCGATGGGCAGAACGGGAAAATACCTTGCCATGGAACACTGGGACACGCTTCCCGATGTGGTTACTCTTGGCAAGGGATTCGGGAACGGATTTCCGGTGACTGCGATGGTTGTCCGAAAGGAATACTCCGAAGCTATCGACAAAATAAGCGCATCGACAAGCTATGGCGGAAACCCAATGGCATGCGCCGCCGCTCTCGCCTCCATAGAAGCCATCGAGGAGGAAGGGCTTCTTGAAAATGCGCGCCGTCTGGAAGGATATTTCGTGAAGCGGCTCGCCGAGATGAAAGCCTCCCATAAAATCATCGGCGATGTACGCTGCCGCGGCTGTCTCATGGGAATCGAGCTGGTAAAAGACAGGGAAACCAGGGAACCGTTCAACGAAGCCGGAGTATTTGTATATAAGAGCGCATTCAGAAAGGGGCTTGCATGGATTCCCGCCGGACACATTCTCCGGATGAGCCCTCCGATTGTGATGGACATCGATTGCGCGGCGAAATGCATGGATATTATCGACGAGGCTATCGGAGAAGCGGAAAAACATTTCGGATACCGGGGATAACGAATATGAAAACAGTCCGTTTCGGCATCATCGGCCTCGGCCTCATGGGGAGGGAATTCGCAAGCGCGGCAGCGCGCTGGTGTCATCTTACCGATATGGAGATCAGGCCGGAAATTATTTCTCTCTGCGACAGCAACACGAGCGAATCGGTTACCGGCTGGTTCACCGCGAATTTTCCCTCGGTAAAGCAGGTTACGGCCGATTACCGGGAGGTTTTGCAGAATCCCGACATAGACGCTCTCTATATCGCGGTTCCCCATCACCTTCACGAGGAGATCTACACGGCTGCCATTGAATCCGGCAAACATTTTCTTGGCGAAAAACCTTTCGGTATCGACAAAAAGGCAAACGACGCCATTATTGATGCGCTCGAAAAACACCCCGGAGTTTTCGCCCGCTGCTCCTCGGAATACCCGTTTTTTCCTGCTGTTCAGAGAATCGGGGATATGATCGAGAATAGGGATTTCGGTTCTATCATCGAGGTCGAGACAGGATTCCTTCACTCAAGCGACCTCGACCCCCATAAACCGTTAAACTGGAAACGGATGATCGAATTCAACGGCGAATACGGCTGCATGGGCGATCTCGGGATGCACGCCTGCCATGTTCCTTTCCGCGCCGGATGGGAAATGTTCACTGTCCGGGCGGTGCTTTCCGATATAGTAAAAGAACGGCCGGACGGCTGTGGCGGAATGGCTCCGTGCAGGACATATGATAACGCCATACTGCTCTGCGAAACGTATGACGGTGATGATGAAAATACTTTCCCCTGGACGATCAAAACCTTCCGTATCGCTCCCGGTGAAAAAAATACCTGGTATATAAAAATTCTCGGAACGAAAGCTTCCGCCAGTTTCACTACAAAAAATCCGAAACTGCTCCGCCTCCTGAATTATACCGGCGGCGAACAGGTTTGGACCGATATCGAAATGGGGCAGGAGACGGCTTTCAAAACGATCACCGGAGGCATATTCGAATTCGGATTTACCGACTCCATCCTTCAGATGTGGGCGGCGTTTCTCTACGAACTTGAAAACGGGAAGCCGAAAAAAAAGTTTGCAGGATGCGTCACCCCCGAGGAAACCGCGCTTTCCCATCTGCTTTTCACAAGGGCTATCGAATCCGATGATAAACAGGAGACAATGTGGGTGGTGTAGAATTTTGTTTCAGTAAATTCTCCGTCCCATAAATTATTCACTGCGGCAATCGAATCGCAGGAAACGGGGAAACGGTAAGTGTGTTAAAATAAATGGGGTTTTCTTCAAACAAATTAATGAAGGGAAAATATTTATTCTGATGGCTCTTCATAGCGGAATATTGATAAAAATATCGCTGGATTTACAATTGATATTCCCTGAAACTCCTTTAAATCAACAAGGTGGTGGTCTCCGGAGATAATAAATTCTGCCCGGCCTTCAAGAGCACATTCAAGAATACGATTGTCAGGCGCGCATGAGATAACAGAAATGGTTTTTTGAGGAAACACTTTTTCAGAAAAGGACTCAATCGTTTTGATTGCTCGATCAATTTCTGAGGACTGCCAGAGGAACTTGTTTTTCAAAACAGTCCGCACTTCCTCAAGAATAAACTCTGAAGTAATGTTTTGAATGGTTCCTTCGATTGCAGCCATAACGATTCGCCAGGGATTACCCCTTGAAAAATATAACGCCGAAAGAATGACATTGGTGTCTATAACAACTCTAACCATTCGATTGACCGTCTCGGCTCTCGTTGACAAGTCGTTCTATATCTTTTTCGGTTTTTATACCAGCTTTCACTGCGGCAGATCGGGCATATATATTTAATTCACGCCATTCTTCCCTTGCGAGATACTGACGGACAGTTTCCCGCAAAAGTTCGCTTCGGGTGCGGTTTTCCTTGCGGGCGAGTTTTTCGATTTTTATTAAAAGCTCCGGCGGCAGGGAAATAGTAACCAGCTTTGTTGTTCTCAATGTATACCTCCTTGGCAAAAAGTAATACTTAGTATTAATATACCATTTAGAAAACTATTGACAAGAAAAAAAAAGATCATAACAGAGAAAAATTAGAATTTTGACGCTAATTATTTCACCTCAAAAGCTGTTGTTTTGGGTGACAAAATACTCTATAATTTTGTTTTCAAGAATATCTTTGATTCCCTTCTCCGAAAGGCCATCCATGACATCGAAGGAACGCGTCCTTATCACCTTTGCGCGGCAGCCTGCAGACCGCGTGCCGATCGACTACGAAGCCAATGATGGAATCGACGGGCGGCTGAAAGAACATTTCGGGCTTGCCCCGGACGACACCGAGGGATTGAACGAAGCCCTGGGGGTGGATTTCCGCAGGGTGCGCGCGCCCTATTCGGGGCCAAGACTGCACGAGGACATCCCCGAGCGAGGCGTCAAAGTCGATGACTGGGGCATACACACACGCTGGGCGGCGCACGGGAGCGGCGGGTACTGGGATTTCTGCGATTTCCCGCTCCGTGAGGCCGACGAGGAAACGGTCGCCAACTGGCCGATGCCCTCGCCTGACGACCACGATTACAGCGGAGTCCGTGAGGCCTGCAAACGGTACGGGCGCTTTGGGATACATGTGGGCGGTTCGGGGCTGGCATGCATCATGAACACCGCCGGATTTTTTCGCGGCATGGAACAGGTCTTTGTCGATCTTGCGCTGGACGATCCTGCCGGGCTGCTTTTGATCGACCGGTTCCTCGACATTCAGTTCGAGGTTACGCGCCGGATCATAGAAGCCGCCCGAGGCGGTATCGATTTCATGTTTATCGGGGAGGACCTCGGCACGCAGCATACGCCGCTCATCAGCATGGCGATGCTGAAAAAACATATTTTGCCGCGGCATAAACGGTTTTTCGATCTGGCTAAGGCATACAATCTTCCGGTCATGATGCACACCTGCGGTTCCAGCAGCTGGGCGTACGACGAATATATAGGGATGGGTCTTTCGGCGGTTGACACGCTTCAGCCGGAAGCGGCGAACATGTCGCCCGCGTACCTGAAAAAAACATTCAGAAACCGTCTGG